>JBAYFA010000055.1:0-7310 GCA_041667425.1 Bacilli bacterium | reverse complement strand
ATTTCAATGATTTCATTATAATTACTCGATAATCCCGTCGTTTCAAAGTCATATACAATATAGGTAGCTAAACTTAAATCTTGTTCTCCTTCTTCAAGAGCAATTCGAAAGTTCTTTTCATCCACCAACGAACCCTCTACACCAAAAATCGGAAGAATATCTAAATCCTTCGTTGCATTATAAAAATCAGGAAAAACATGTATATTGTGACGATCCGTCACAGCCAAAGCTCGATGTTTAAATTTAACCGCTTGGCGAACATACTCCTCGACATCCATGACACTATCTTGAACAGTCATTTTGGTATGAGCATGTAATTCCACACGACGAATCGGTTCTGTATCTAAGACTTCTTCTTTCACAACATCCGGTAATACTTGGAATTCTTTTAAATTCATAATGACATCTTGTTGATAATGATCAAAATCAACACGACCAATGGCTTTAATACGTTTACCAGGAATAGCAATTTCTTCAAATTCTTTATCTTTTCCTTGATCTATATTAATAAAGGTTTTTATCATAAGCGAATCTTCCCCATCAGTAATGGTCGCTTGATATATTTTATATTTTTCCGTTGAATCACGTTTGGTTCGTTCGATAATTTCCGCTTGAAACACTTCGCCAATAATTGCAAAATTGGTATGACCAAATTTTTGACGATACTCGATACATTCAGTTTCACTCGCAGGAATTTGCTTTAAGGGAGTTGGCTCAATTTGAGTCCGAGAACGGTAATTAATGAGATTTTTTCCTTTATTTGGCTTTTGACTTTTTTCCATGCGTTTTACTTCATCAACATTTTTTTCATAAAGGGCTTGATCTTTCATCAACTCTTTTGTAGAATCAGTAATATTTTTATCAATAATTTTTTGAATAGGAATTTCAAATGTACTAATGCATGTATTGATCTTCGCACTCAATCCATATCGATCCAAATTAATATTGATTTCACGATTTAAATCCTTTAACATGAAAGCTTCATTTTGATCTGCCACAAAAATTGTGATTTCATTTTTATCAAATGATTTACTAAATTGTTCATAAGCTAAAAAACGAGTCTGATCATTCTTCTTATGATCAATGATATAAGTAAAATAATGTTCTAATATATCACTTCGAATTAACGTTTTTTCATAAAGTAATGTCACTATTGCTTTTTGAAATTGTAATTTTTCTACAAAATAGCCCTCAACAGCATCTATGAGATAGTTTGCATCTTCCACGTCAATAACTTGAGGAAATAACAAACTAATGCGTACCAACATATCCGCCTTTTTAATAACGATGCTTTGAATGGCACCTTGTGATAAAGTGCTATTAATATTGATATCCATTTTTTTCAGTAATTCGAAAAATTTATTGTGATTTTCCAACATTTTTACCACCTCATTTATTCAATTGTACCACAAATCGTTGCTTTTGACCACCCTTATTTGAATGTTTCAAAGACGAAATTTTTTTCAAAATTCTCTTTTTCAAGACATAAAAAAATATGATACCTCCTTAAAGTAGTCAAATTTAAAAAGAATCAATTGTCTACCAAGAGGAACAAGGCGACAGTATCTCCTTGATCCCTTTAGCATGTTATTTTTAAATTGATTTTTTTCTACTATCGAGATATCATATCAATAATGATTTATTTCACTTCCATATTCTTTTCTATAAAAAATAGAAAACGGCGAAAAAATGAAAAAGTGATCCTAATAATGTAAAGATGTGCCATGTCATATGTGAAAATTTAAATAAATTTGTACTATAGAAAAAGAATCCGACCGTATACATAACGCCACCTAGGATTAAAAACAGCACCCCTGTTGATCCCAAATTAACTATAATTTGGGGAAGAAATAAAATCGCAATCCATCCTAGGCTTATATATAATATCATATGAAACACCCGAAAGCGACCAAAAGCAAATAAATTCAGTAATAGCCCAATAAGACAGCCAATCCATAAGAAAATACAAATAACCGTTCCGCGAGTTCCCCCAATCGCAAGTAACGAAAAGGGAGTATATGATCCAGCAATCAGTAAATAAATTGTCATATGATCAAACTTATGAAAAAGTTTTTTAGATAATTCTCCCAAAGCAAGAGAATGGTACAACGTTGACATCAAATATAATATAATGGCAGACACAGAGAAAGCTAAATAAGCCAAGATTTCTTTGGTAGTTCCCCCTTTTACCATTAACAAGACCAAAGCAGCAATGGCAAGCCCTGCTCCAATTCCGTGCGTTATTCCATTAGCAATCTCTTCACCCACTGTATAAAATTTCTTAATAACCAATGGCTTTTTTAAAATATATTCTTTTTTACGACGACGAATAAACGGAATGATAGGGATATCAGAAACCAGCCCTAACGCTTTAGCTTCATATAATACGCGGTAAGCATCAGTTAAACTTGCTTTTTGAAGCAGGTTGCGACGTGATTTCCCATGAGCAAAGCGTATCACTTGTACAACATCCATTGCATCAGCAATTTCTTGTTTGGATGGAGTGTATTTCAAATTAATACCATCCAAATCAGATAACGAAGAAGTAATTTGTTCTAAAGCAATCAAGTTTTTTTTATATTGTGTCATAAGCGTTTCAGCTTTTAAATGAACATAATCCATATTCACTTGATCGATCGGATGCAGTATAACATCCTCAACCCGTGGGTGAGCAATAATTTGTTTCATATGATTAACTTGATAGGGTTCATGAATGGAAGCAATACAAGAAAGAGATAAATATGGTAATTTTTGTTTGAGTTCATATTCGCGAATTTTTAAATTAAATGTTCTTAATACTTTAGAAGAGGGATCTTCTAAATAAAATCCAGCAATGAATGACCCAATAGTCGAATCAAGCGCTTTATAACATCGAGTCAGATGCTTGCAATCCAATTTTAAATACAATTTTTTTTGTTCTTGTTCAAGATGAGTTAATAAATCATATAGTTTGTTGTAATTAGAAAATATACAACTCGCATCATACACATCCATAATCAAAGCATCTGCTTTAAACAAATCAGGTTCTTGATAAATTTGAAAATTATTTTCTTCAATAAGTAAATAGCTTCTAGCCATCATGAGCTCCTTTCATTGACAAGTTCTAATAAATTCAATAAAAGCTTGTTGACCAACAAAATCTTGTTTAAAGACTCCTGCATCTTCTAATACTTCAACAAACTTTTTTCCAACTTCTACTTTTAAATTCACATCAGATTGTTTTTGTAACTCTCTGATCCATGAAGCATGTTTTTCTAGTTCCGGATGATCAACAACAGTGGTTTGATTAAAGATGACTGTTTGAATCAAATCCAGTTCACGTTTAAGCCGGGGAGGAAGAATAGCAATCCCCATTGCTTCAATTAAACCAATGTTTTCCTTCTTAATATGATGTAATTGAGGGTGAGGATGGAAAACCCCCATAGGAAAGGCCTTTGTCGTAACATTATTTCTTAAAATTAAGTCTATTATCCATTCATCTTCTTTAAAACGGCATATAGGGGTAATTGTGTTGTGTAAAACAGGATAATTGATGATATTTAGGCCCAAATTCTCATATTTCTGCCATTTTTGTAAAAAAATACATGCCATTGCCGCAATGGCTTTTTCATCTTTAGACACCAAACGGATGGTAGACAAAGGCCATTTCAACCGATAAACATCTACATTATGTATTTGAAATACAAATTGTTTACTTGCATCTTCAATGGGCATTTTTGCCCTTCCACATTGAAAATGTTCATGAGTTAAAATAGACCCACCGACAATAGGAAAATCCGCATTAGATCCCACAAAGTAATGAGGGAACAAGCGAACAAAATCAATTAATTTCAAAAACGTTTGTCCTTGAATAATCATCGGTGTATGTTCATTCCGCAAAACAATTGCATGTTCTTCAAAATATGAATAAGGAGAATATTGAAAAAACCATTGTTCGTTTTGAAGCATCAATGGAACAATCCGCATGTTACGTCTTGATTCTCTCGTGGTGGTTCCACCGAAGCCTTCATTTTCCACACATAATTGACATTGAGGATAAGTGGACTCTTCAACCTCACGAAGCATTTTAATCATCATTGGATCTTTTTCAGGTTTACTCATATTGATAGTAATCTGAAAATCTCCATAATCATGTGGATAAGACCATGAAATGTTTTTAGCAATATTCTTAGTTTGAATATAATGAGCATTTTTCGAGTAAGTATACAAAAAATTGGTGGCATGAATTGGAGATTGTTGGTATGCCTTATTAAATCGCTGAATGATATCTTTAGGAGTCTCACATAACAAGTTCATGACATCGGCCTTAAAATTTTCTTCTCCAATAAATGAATCATCTAATAATAGATGATTCATTCGTGCATACTCCACTAAATTATCAAGGATATCATCAAGTTCCATTGGAATAGCAGGCTTTTTTTCATAATTTGTTAAATGAAAATAATGAAGCAAACTATTCCTACGATAAACAAGCTCACAAGCATCAAACAATAGGGCTTTGATGCCATAATCCAAAAGACTCGATAAAGCGTCTTGAATGGAAAAATGAATCTTTCTTGTTCCATCACCAATTGTTGCAACATAAAATTCAGGTTGTAAATGAGTGGCTTGAATATACGCAGCTTTGACTTCTTGAACGATTGTTGATATTTGTGATGATAACACCAAGGCAATAGCACATCCCCCAAAACCAGCCCCTGTCATTCTTGCACCGATGGCACCCGCTTTTAAGAGAGCATTAACCATCGTATCTAGTTCAATACAAGAGACTTCATAGTCTTTAGTCAATGATTCATGAGATAAGGATAATAATTGTCCGAATGTCTTCATGTCTTGTTTATTTAAAGCAAGCGAACTTTCAATAGTTCGATGGTGTTCACTTACTACATGACGAAGTCGCCGAAATAACATTTCTTCAGAAATTAGTCTGTGACAATCGTCTGATTGCGAGAGGGATAACTCACATAATGATTGAATAGACATTGTCTCTTGAAGACGATGAAGAATAGTGTCACACTCTTGGCGCCGTTCATTATAAATTGATCCTGCAAGGGTTCGACTCTTACTGGTGTTAGCAATCAAAATTTGATACTCTTTAAAATCAGCAGAAACCATTTCATACGACAAAGTGTGAGTGTTTAATAATATTGCTTTGTCTTTTTGTCCCATCGCAACAGCAAATTGATCCATAATTCCACATTGAACTCCAATAAATTCATTTTCAACTTGTTGAGATATGAGAGCAAGGTTAAGAGGAGACATTCCACAAGCATATTGGTCATTTATATAAGTAGCAACCAACAATTCAAGGCTTGCACTACTAGATAATCCAGCACCAATGGGAAGATGACTCATAATAGCTAAATCAAACCCATAAACAATCGTTGAAGAAAAGGCTTTAACAATTCCTTTCACATAATCCGTCCAATGGTTTTTAGGCTGTAAATCATCTAGAGAAAATTCATAAAGATCAACAGTAGAATACTCATGTGAATAACATCGAATAATGCGATCCGAGCGAAGATGAAATGCACCCATGATTCCAAGATCAAGACTACACGGCATTACTAGTCCCCCATTATAATCAATATGTTCACCAATTAAATTAACTCGACCTGGAGAAAAGTAAATTTCCCAATCAGTGTGAGTCATCATTTGCATGGCAATACGTTTCATTTTAAAAAAGTCTTTCATATCTCAAATCCTCATCTACTTCATTTTAACATATTACAACATTAAATTCAATCTGAAACAAGAAAAAAAGCCACCCATTATAGGTGGCTCGGTTAAGAGAAAAAAATTATTTAATCGGAATGTATTTCTTAGATTCAGCAATGGGTTCCTTTTGTTTGAACACATTAATCTTTAAAACACCATTTTCAAAAATAGCTTCAATGGTATCTTCTTGTACATCCCCTACATAGTAAGAACGAGATAAATTTCCGCACCGTCTTTCACGACGTAAATAAGTTCCATTCTCATTTTTCACTTCTTTTTCACTAGTTCTTTCAGTCTCAATGTTTAAATATCCATCCTCAACACTGATTTTAATATCTTCTTTCTTAATCCCAGGAAGATCCACATCAAAGATATACTTTTCTTCATCTTCCTTGATATCAGTCCGCATCAAGGAATAATCCTTTTTAATAAATGCATCTTCAAATAAATCTGAAAATACATTTCCATTCACTAAGTCAACTTGATTGTTTCGATTTCTGAATACCATATATATCACTCCTCTTTATTATATTGGCACTCTTGGTATCTAAGTGCTAATTATATTATACCACACATTTTAGCACTGTCAAGTGTTTAGTGCTAATTTTTTTCATTTTTTTAAGAAATTGTGTCTTGTGAAAAAAGACGAGCTATGATATGATAAAGATGGAGGGAGAAATATGAAAGTCATTGATGCCAATACCAAAGTATATTATTTGTTAAAAGTCTATCCAGAAATCAAAGACATACTCATGGCATTCGGATTTATTTGTGTCAAAAACAAAGCTTGCATTCATTTGTTTGCCCGTGTAATGACACTGAAATCTGCAGCAAAAGTGCAAAAAATCGATTATATCCAATTAAAAGAGGAATTTGAAACTCACGGTTTTTTCATTGAAGAAAAAGAATAAATCAATCTTTATATAGTAAAAGTACTCACATTGTGAGTACTCTTTTTTATAATTGAGGCGCTTGTAACGCTTCTACTAGCTTTTGCTGTAATTCATTTAATGATTCAGCAGTAGGAACAAAGTATTGACGAGCCGCTTCAATTAATCGTTGATAACCCATTTCTTCTAATGCTTGGTCTATGAGTTTAGGACTTTGACCTCCCCACCCATAACTACCAAACGCAAAATAGGATAAATTCATTGGTCGTAATCCTTTAATGTAATGCAAGAATCCAGCAATGGTGGACAACATTCCATTATTTAAGGTCGGAGAACCAATGGCAACATAAGTAGCTTCCATCATTTCCAATACTAAATCAGATGCTTGAGCACGATTAATATTATAAACCGTCGTAGGGATATGTTGACTTATAAAAGCATCAGCAATGGCTATTGCCATTTTTTCTGTACTTCCCCACATCGTATCATAAATAACAATAGCGTGTTTCTTTTTATGATGATTAACCATATGTTCATACGTTTCAAGTGTTTGTTTCAAATACTGTTTAATAATTAATCCATGACTTGGACAAATCATGTCAATTGTTAAAGTCTTAACAACTTCAAATGCTTTTTTTGCTTGCACCGAATAAGGAAGAATAATATTTGCATAATATTTTTTCAATTCAAATAAATACACAT
>JBAYFA010000054.1:0-7358 GCA_041667425.1 Bacilli bacterium | reverse complement strand
AATCGACTCAGTGCGATTGCGATGATTTTTGGCATTATCCTCGTTATTGTTCGCTATGAATATTTATTGAAATGGGTACTTTATGCCAGTCTTGTGGTTGGAACGATTATTGGATTAATATTTGCTAAAAAGATAAAAATGATTGAAATGCCACAAATGGTTGCTCTGTTAAATGGAGTTGGTGGTGCTGCTTCGGGAATTGTTGCTATTTTTGCGTTTTTAGAGATTGGAGCCGATAAAAGTGTTTTTACAACCACCACATCACTTGTTGCCATTCTTGTTGGCTTTGTTACGCTTTTTGGAAGTTTAGTTGCTGCAGGGAAATTGCATAAAGTTCTTCCTCAAAAGCCTGTTGTGTTGAAAAATCATCAATTGATATCCATCATTTTATTGGTTTTGATGGGAGCCATGATTCCATTGGGAGTGATATGTAGTGATTTTGCAATTTTCTTTTTAATCGGAGCGATTGTGTTCTCGACTCTATTCGGAATTGCGTTTACTATTCGTGTTGGGGGCGCTGATATGCCCATTACCATTTCATTACTAAATAGTTTGAGTGGAGTAGCAGGGGCAATTGCTGGTCTTGCTATTGGGGATGTCTTGCTAGTAGCTGTTGGTGGAATTGTTGGAGCATCCGGTTTATTGTTAACACAAATTATGTGTCGGGCCATGAATCGTCAATTGATAGATATCTTGTTAGGAAAAACAACGGTTTCTTCAACTTCCGCTTCACAAGTTAATGTTCCTGTGACCGAATCAATAGAACCACATAATATCATAGATCCAATTGAAGTATTAAAAAATGCTAAACGAGTGATTATTGTACCAGGATATGGAATGGCAATTGCACAAGCACAACATTTGGTCAAACAATTAGCTGATAAACTGATTGGACAAGGGGCTGTCGTTAAATATGCTGTTCATCCTGTTGCTGGTAGAATGCCAGGACATATGAATGTTTTATTATGTGAAGCCAATGTTGAATATGAAGACTTATATGAACTAGATGATATCAATCCAGAATTTAAAGACAGTGATGTTACCATCGTAGTGGGTGCCAATGATGTGATTAATCCTGCTGCCAGAATGGCAGAAGGGACTCCTATTTATGGAATGCCAATTTTAAATGTAGATGAATGTTCGCATATTATTATTTTCAATTTTGATTTAAAACCAGGATATGCTGGAGTTCCAAATCCCATTTACACAAGAACTCATGGGGTATCACTCCAATTAGGAGATGCCGCTAAAACGATTGCTAATATTTTATCTAAATTATAAATTATAAAAACCCATTCAACCTTTTAAAAAAAGATTGAATGGGCTTTTTATAAGATTTACTAAATAAGTGATGACTAATGGATAAAAATTATTGGAAGAATAAGAGGAGGGCACCAGCCGCAATGGCTGATCCGATGACTCCTGCTACATTGGGTCCCATGGCATGCATTAATAAGAAGTTTGATGAGTCTTCTTCTTGACCCATTTTTTGAACAACGCGGGCGGCCATAGGGACTGCACTCACACCGGCAGCGCCAATCATCGGATTAATTTTTCCTTTGGTTGCCCAGCACATGACTTTTCCTCCTAGGAGACCTCCAATTGTTGCAAGTGTAAAGGCTGTAACACCCAATACTAAAATAAAGAGGGTTTCAAATTTTAAGAAAGATGCGCCACTAGCGGTTGCCCCAACGCTAAAACCAAGTAAAATGGTAACAATATATAGCAAGGCATTTCCTGCTGTTTCTACTAGTTTTGGAACAACACCTGATTCTTTAAAGAGATTACCAATCATTAAGCATCCAATTAAAGTGGCACAAGAAGGAACGAGTAAGACTACAATGAGAGTCGTTACAATTGGAAATAAGATTTTTTCTAATTTACTGACTTCTCGTAATTGTTCCATCTTAATTTGACGTTCTTTTTTAGTTGTTAATAAACGAATAAGTGGGGGTTGAATAACTGGAACAAGGGCCATGTAGGAATAAGCAGCAATACTAATTGCTCCTAGTAAATGAGGGGCTAGTTTTGATGTTAAATAGATGGCAGTTGGTCCATCAGCTCCCCCAATAATGGCAATGGAAGCAGCCTCAAATCCATTAAAATTAGGAAAGAGGATGGCAATAAAGAAGGTAAAGAAAATACCAATTTGGGCAGCAGCTCCTAAAATTAGACTTTTTGGATTGGCAATGAGAGGGCCAAAGTCTGTGGTTGCTCCAATTCCCATAAAAATTAGGGCTGGATAGATTCCAAGTTTTACTCCTTGATACAAATAATAAACTAAGCCACCCGCTTGTCCTTCAGTTGGTTCAGTGAATATTCCACTAAAAGGCAAATTGACCAAGAGCATACCAAACGCAATTGGAATTAACAAATAAGGTTCAAATTTTTTGGCTATCGCCAAAAACAATAAAACAAGGGCGATTACAATCATAATGAGCTCTTTCCAATTGCCGTTGAGAAATCCATAAATACCAGATTCAAGCCAAAAGTTTTTTAGAACATCTAAAAAATCATTCATTGTGCCCCTCCTTTATTTCTTGAATAGAACGAAGGGCTGCATCTTGATGTTCAGTTTCTTTGAAATCAATGGTTGCAACTAATACAGCGGCTTGTTCATCTTCACTTAAATCATCAAATGATTTGATGATACGTTTTTGTTGGATGTCGGGTAAGGCGGTTGCATTCGGTCTCTTACTCGGTAAATGGGTTAAGTATCCCATAAGTTTAATGACTCCAATTAGGAGTATTAAAATAAGAAATACCAATAACATGGAACTTATAACAATAATCAATGTTTCTTTAATATTAGAAGAATTGAAATTGGTTCCATCATAGATTGCTAAAAAATGCATTTTGACACCTCTTTCTAAAAATGATATACTTTACTATTTTAGTATCATTTTCTCATTAAGTCAAGTTATTCATGAATTTTGATTGAAAACTTATAGTGAAAACTAAATATAAGATGATATAGATCAAATATTTTCTATAAAAAAATTTGTTTGATGGATGAATCAAATTATTGTCAAGAGGTATGGTATTTATTTGTTCTTTTTGTTATAATATATTAAGAGGTATATTTATGAAAAAAATAATGATTTTCTTTTTTATTTTATTAGCTAGTTTATTGTTTGTCCCAAATCCAATTCAAGCGACAACGATGGAAGTGACGATGGTATTGACTAGTCCTGCTGAGGACATGAGTCATGAAATCAATATTTCATATCATACTCAACTCACAGGAACCGTGATAGAACTGACGGTAGCAAGTGATGTGACGTTTGCACAAAAGACGGTAGTAACTCCTACTTGTTTTGCGGATGAGTTTGATAATCTTGCTGGAAATGTGAAAAGTTATTATCGGTGTGAGGTGACGTTGACTGATTTGACTCCAGATACTCGATACATGTATCGAGTAGGAAAAGAGACATTTACCAATCCTTATTACTTTAAAACGGCTGGTGGATCTTCATTTAGTTTTCTCCATATAACTGATATTCATTCTTATGAATCGATTCCAGGACGGGTTGATGCCGCTAATGCGGTCATCACAAAAGCCAAAGAAATGGATCCTAACCTTGCTTTTACTCTTGCAAGTGGAGACGTGACGGCATATGGGTCTTATTATCAACAATGGGTCAATTTATTTGATATGCCGATGATTCAAGAAATGCCGTTTGTGACGACTCCTGGAAATCATGATTACTATTACTATCCTACTAGTGGTCTGGCAACAGGAGACAACACATTTTATAATAAAGTAACGTATAATCCTGATAATGGCGCGCCAACCGTAATGAATTCAACATACTATTTTACGTATAATAATACGTTATTTATTTCGATTGATTCGGAAATGCAAGCACAATCTAGTGCTAGTTTAGCTGATCAGCAAGCATGGTTTGAGGAGGTTGTTAGGGAAAACCGACAAACCTTTATTATTGTTTTCACTCATCGACCTTTTTATACTGGAGATGGACTGAATGCCGGACAGGCTTCGGATATGAGAATTGCATGGCAAAAAATATTTGATGCGTGCGGTGTAGATTTGGTATTGACTGGACACAATCACGTGTATGCGAGAACGACCCAAGTTCACAGTGCTTTTGATGCGTCTGAAACACATTTAGGAACGGTTTATGTGACGGGTATTCAACTTGGGGACCGGTATGTAACGGATGTTGGAACGCCCATGAGTGATGTTGAAAAAGCGATTGTTGGAAAAGTTGATGGGGGAAGCCTGATTAAAGTTTATTCTAACTATATAGAAATGTCATTTATTAATACGGCAGGAGAAACTCTTGATTGGTATCGAATTGAAGCTAAAGATAAATTCTTAAATAAAGAAGAGTTAATTCAAGGAATTGAATTGTCTCGATCGTCTAAAAATCCGGAAATAGCAACGCTCTCAGTTGCTCCTGAAACGATTGGATTTGTTGAAAAAATCATTGTTCGTGATGAACTTGATGATGTCATTTTAGAAATTCCTTATCCAAAATCAGCTAAATATACCATTCAATCATTTAATATTAGTGATATAGAATATAATGTGACTGTGGAACTGTATTATCATGATCAATCAATGGGGTCGAGCTCTTTTATCTTTGACAATTTGCGATATAATTATGGATCTATTGTGAATTTACGAGTGAATCTTGGGACTTCTATTCTTCACTGGGATAGTCGTTTAGAAAATAATGTCATTACGAAGTATGAAATTTATGTGAATGATTCCCTTGTTACCACCATTAACGATTTGTCAGTTGAACAATATCAATTAGAAAATCTTGGATTATTTCAAGAACATGAAATATATTTTTATGCTTATGATGAAAAAAATCAAGAAATTTATTCAAAACGTTTGACCTATGGAACAAGTGATCTATGGAGTTTTATGACTACGACTACGATTGAACAATTTGAGAGCCTTGTTTATTATTTGCGAGGTGAATAATGATTCGCTTAGCGTGTAAAGAGGATTTGTCGTTGATCATGGACGTTGTTTGTGATGCGGTTATATTTTTAAAAGAGCACCATATTCCACAATGGCAAAATCATTATCCGAATCAAGAGATTCTTGTACATGATATCCAACATAAGACATTATATCTTGCTTTTTGTGAGAATCAATTAGCGGGTATTGCCAATATTTCTTGTAAAGCGGATCCACAGTATGACAATATTTATGAGGGCTGCTGGTTAACATCGGGTCCTTATGCGGTTGTTCACCGGTTGGCAGTTAAAAAGGAATTTTTAGGACAAGGGATTGCTACGGAATTATTTCAAGAAGCGGAACGGATTGCAAGAGCACATCAACTTGTAAGTATTCGTATTGATACGCATCGATTAAATACGCCAATGAATTATCTAGTAAAAAAACTAGGATATGAGTATTGTGGGATGATTGAATTATCAGATCATAATCAAAGTGATTATTGGCGCTTGGCATATGAAAAAAAAATATAAATGCAAATTACAACACACATTTTTTTAACATGATATAATTAAAGTATCATAGAAAAGGAGTGATAATTATGGAAGAAAGAAATTTTAAAATGCCTTTAATTGGCGACATAGCCCCTTCATTTGAAGCGGTCACAACACAGGGGAACATTAAATTTCCAGAGGATTATAAAGGAAAATGGGTTATTCTATTTTCACATCCTGCGGATTTTACCCCAGTTTGTACTACTGAATTCATGACTTTTGCTAGCATGTCTGATGAATTTAAAGCATTAAACGTTGAATTGATTGGATTATCTGTTGACTCATTGTATGCTCACATTGCTTGGTTACGTAAAATTCAAGAATTAGAATGGAACGGAATGAAAAACATTGAAGTGAAGTTTCCACTTATTGAAGACATCAAGATGGATGTTGCTAATAAGTTTGGAATGATTCAATCACAATCAACTACCCAAGCAGTTCGTGCAGTCTTTATTATTGATGAAAAAGCAATTATTCGTACAATCTTGTATTATCCTGCTGCAGTAGGACGTAATTTTGATGAAATTAAACGAACGGTATTAGCTTTACAAAAAGCAGACAAAGACAATGTGGCGACTCCAGCAAACTGGCGTCCAGGAGATAACACCATTATTCCTACACCAGGATCTTGTGGTGTTGCTAAAGAAAGAATGGCAGCCAAAGAAGAAGATAAAATTTGTCTTGATTGGTTCTTATGTTTTAAGAAAGAAAAGAAAGCTTAAAAAATCGACATTTTGTAAAGAGTAACCATTCGGTTACTCTTTTTTATGGCAGAAAAACATAAATATGAAGAAAAATCAATATCTTTATGTTATAATTGGGTATATTGATGAACATATTGTTGCGGATTCAATGAATTAATAAAAGATAGGAGATATGGATTAATGAGTTGGAATCAAATTCACAAAGCTTTGACAGGTTATGAGTATAAGAAAGAGTATACTATTAAAGAATTATTTAGTTTGTCGTTTAAAAAAAGAAAAGATATTATGAATGAAAGAAATGAACTACAAGTTACGCGTCTTCCAAAGCCATGGATTTGGACACGGGTACTCTTGGTGATTGGTATTTTGATTGTTGTCAATTATTTTGTAACTCGGGAAATAGGAGTCATTATTTTTCCGTATTTGACTCTCTTGATGGCGGCTTTTGTTCCTATTACGGTGCTGACGTTTTTGTTTGAAATCAATCGAAATGAAAAAATTGCGATTTTAGACTTGGTTTTAATATTCTTATTTGGATCTTCCTTATCGTTAGTATCTGTCACGGCGACATTTTTTTCAACAGGCATTGCGGTGCTGGATCCCCTTATTATTAGTATTGTTGAGGAATTTGCCAAGATTGTTCCAATCTTTATTGCGCTTCGTTATTTTAGGGTTAAAACGATAGGATTGGCGGTGGTTGTAGGATTTACGGTTGGAGCCGGATTTCAGGTCATTGAGACCATGGGATACTCTACTTATTATGGCTTTTTGAGTCCATCGTATATAAATAATGGAATAATTGATTATTCAACAATGTGGGATCGATTTATTTACTCGTTTAGTAGCCATGCTTTATGGGGTGCCATTGAAGCTTTTGCTATTGTTGCTTGTAAAAAAGAAAACTATATGAGTGCTTTAGATAATAAGCGATTTTGGATTTGGATAAGTTTTCCGATAATGGGCCATTTCTTGTGGGATTTAATTGCTTTTAGTAGTATATCTGCGGTATTAATGTTTATTTTATTTATGGCTATTCAAATTTTGTTTGCTTTTTTGTTTGTTTTAATAATCAATATTGTCATTCATTCTAATTTAAAAGACCCTCCTCTTATATATGAGTATGTCGATGAGGGTGGTGAATTTTGAATTGAAAATGTAATATTT
>JBAYFA010000053.1:0-7367 GCA_041667425.1 Bacilli bacterium | reverse complement strand
GGGACTTCAAGAACATTTGTTTATTTCTGAGCATGATCCGGTTCAAAGTAAATGGATTGGAAAAAAATTGTCAGTCGAAGAGGCTATTAATAAATCAGGAGTTAAACATGTTCATGTCTTGTCCGAATGGAATAAATTCTTGTATGAGTTATTCAATAGTACTCGTAATACGGATGAAAGAATTAATAATCTTTATTTGGATTTAGAACGCCGATTAAACAGTGTTGTTCAAACCTCTGCTCATGATTTTGCTGCAAAAATGCGAGAAAATCATCCAGAGTTACTGATTAAAAATACTTATAATGATTTGATTGGATTACGGATGATTAAAAGTGCGGAAGAAATTGCCTTGATTAAAGATAGTATTCAAACGACTAAAGAAGGTCTTGAAAATTTAATGAAAAATATTCGCCCTAAAATGTATGAATATCAAATTCAAACCTTTTTTGACAGTTATATTCAATTTATGGGTCACAAATCCAACGCTTTTGATACCATCTGTGCTACTGGACGCAATGCCACTGTTTTACATTACACCGATAACAATACAAAAGCCAATGCAAAGGATTTGATTTTGTTTGATTTGGGATGTCGTAGTGAATATTATATTAGTGATATTTCTCGGACTTATCCAGTAAATGGAAAGTTTTCTCCTCGTCAAAAAGCTGTTTATGAGGCGGTGCTTCGCGTCAATCAAGCATGCATTCAATTTTTAAAGCCAGGAATTACCTGGGTTGAATATAACCAATATGCCTCTTCACTCTTGATTGCTGAATTAAAGACACTTGGACTGATTACCGAAGATCAAGAATTGATTAAATATTATTGGCATTCTGTCGGCCATATGATTGGGCTTGATACTCATGACCCAACACTTCGTTCGATTCCTTTTGCTCCGGGAATGGTAATGACTGTTGAACCGGGACTTTACTTGGAAGAAGAAGGCATTGGTGTTCGTATTGAAGATGATGTCTTGATTACTGAGGATGGGGCCATGAACCTCAGTGCTGATATTATAAAAGATGTTGTTGATATTGAAGCATTTATGAAAGAAGAATAGCATCTAATCTATTTATTTGGGGTCTATTTGATTTTTGGTAAAATCTAAAAATGGGAAATTTATAATTTTTCATTTAAGGTTAGTAATCAAGAATACTGTTGATAGCAGGTGTACTAAAAAACAATAATCGACTAAGAAACGACGTCCTATACAAATATATTGTATAGGACGTTTTTTTTCATGAGCAAAAGAGGTCGTTTAGCCCTTTTTATTATTTTTGATAGGGGTAAAGAATAGATTTGTGATCGAAATTGATCTGTTTATTGTTACACAAACTAATTTTTTTGATTGGTTTAGTCTTTCGCAGTTGATTTAAAAAAATAATACAATAAATATATAATATACATAGCACATTGTTTTATTTGCATGTGTGTTATAATAAATTATAGATATAATAATTTCAAATCGACTATCTATTATGAGAGTCAAAGAGAAATAGAATATACAAGATTCTATATGTGATTTGACCGTTTACTGGGAGGTAAATAAATGTATATTTTGTTATGGTTAATTTTTGGAGCGCTTGTTGGATGGTTAGCAAGTATACTAATGCAGAAAAATTCTAGCATGGGATTACTCGCGAACATTATTGTGGGGTTACTTGGTTCTGCCATTGGCATGGGTATTGTTGATCTTGCAGGATGGGCTAAGCCCAATGCTTTCTCAATTGTGGGTGTATTAGTATCAATTGGTGGGGCAGCACTGCTCATTGCCGTTATTACAGCATTGAAACGGAAATAACAATGAAAAAAAGCACATTAAATGAATTTAGATTTATTACTATTCTTGTTGGCATTGTCGCCGCTTTCATGATTTTTTTACCATCCTTAATTGTAAAAGATACTGATTCTTCGTATACTGGACTTGAAATTGCATTCGGTTATGAATTTTTAAATCTCGGAGGATTGGGTGATGGAAAATTTCTATTCAGCTTTTTTAATGTTCTCGCATATTCTCTTCCGCTCTTAGCCGCATTACTTTTGTTTGTGTCTCCTAAAGGATATTTGGGATCAGCCATTATTTTCGGTGGTGCTGCTGTTTTATTGTTTTTAATTCCCGAATTTACTGTTGCTACGGTAACAGTTTTAGGAATTGTAAATGAAGTTTCTGTTGAGTGGGTCTATGGGAGTGGTCTTATCATTGCCGCATCCTTATCTGTTCTTGGTTTGTTAATTAATTTGATGAGCATTTTTAGAAAAGCATAGGTAAATTACCTATCAGTTTTTGGATGCTTTGCATATTTTACGTACTTCGATTTGTTATTTTATCAATAAATTTGTAAAACATTAAAATAGTGAGGTTTTTAAGAGTCTGTTTAGATTTTTCTTGCAATCTAAAAATAAGAAATTGTAAAATTCTATGTAACGCTATTTGTCAAGAATACTGTTAATAGAAAGTGTCCTAAAGGAAAGCAATTTGCTAAGAAACGACGTCTTCTACAATCATTGTATAAGACGCTTTTTATATGAATATATGTGGTCATTCAACCCTTTTTACTATTTTTATAGTAAAAATAACTTTTTCGGGAAATATATACAGTGAAGGAGGTTCATATGAATAAAATATTGATGTGTTCATTGTTATTCATGATTTTTCTTATGGGGGATATTCAAATTGATAATTATTCAATGACAGGGCATGATGAATTTTCAAAACTTGAATTTGTTGATCAACATTGTCAACTCATGAAAGATATGGATGATTTGTATGTTCGAATGCGAATTCGGGCCTTACCAGTCAAATTTATTGGAACATCTACATCGATTGAATACCAATACAAAGATGCAACCTATATTGGCAATGTCATTTTTTCTCGTAGTAATAAATCTCGAGATGTATTTATTTTCGATTATAGTTTGCAAACTGTTGAATTCATGTCGCGTTGTATTACTATTGAAGGAAGTCTTAATATGAAAGCAGCAGGTAAAATTAAAAAGGTTGAAGCCAGTGGAGGTATTACCATTGAAGGTTCTTATGAAGTGGAACGTTCGGAGCAACAGACGGAAAAGTCGTCGATGACCATTAAGGTTTATCCTCAAAAAAAGATGACGCTACATGTTACGGGGGATGCAAAAATCTCAAGTGGATTTACTAAAAAATGGTTTTTTTGGATTTGTATTCAAAAAGGTGCATGGGAAATCGTCGATGTTGTGACCAGCTATTTTGAATTGGTGGAAGATGATGCGTAAATGGCTGGTGGCAATCGTTTTCGCTGTGATGTGCAGCGTGATGGTTTTTATTGCCACTCGTGGTCCTGAAAAGATGCGAATTACTCTGGTGAAGGACGCTTATGTCGTCATACGCAACGAAGAGGAAGGACGCTTTCAGGTTCATTTGTTTATCAATCAACGGCATCCATCGATTATTAATTTGGATTACATTATTCAGTCTTATCTTGAAAATGATGGAAATCTCATTCCCATTATGTTAGAGTCCATTCAATGTGTGCAAAAATGTTCGATTTTGAATGCGACTTACTATGATTTCTCTTATCAATTCATGATTGATTTTCCTCAGGAGCTGGCGCTAGATAATGCGTGGCTGGTAATAGTCCCGTCTTATCAAGAGGAACTTCGATTAGAAATTGGGTCTTTTAGTTATTACATTGCACCTACCCAAAGTGTTGATTTCTTTCGTGTTACTCATTTAAAGGGAGTGATGAATTCAGAAGAAAATAAACGCTTAGTGGCAGTTTTACTTGAAATTAACGGCTTTTTCCCGTTTGACATTTTAAGTATTGAAGCGCTTAATCATCAAGTGACAGTTGGAAATCCGATTATTTTAACCACTTCGGATCAATCTAATGATGAATTTCTTGACTTGCTTGTCCAACACGGGTATTATCCAGAAGGTGAAGCCTCACAAATGACTGTAGTTGACGTTTTAGAAGACACTATGCTTTTACTTCCATTGTATTACACTCATGATTATTTGATATCAACGCTTGCTTTTCGATTGATTTGTCGTGATGGAGGTTATCAAACCACGAGTTTGATCGACTCATTTTGTTTTTTTACCCATCATCTTCAACAAGTGAATGTTCACGACTTGGTGTTTTATGAATATAGCGTATAAAAATACGACCATGTTTCAAAAACAGTATGGTAACCACCTTGTCTTATCAGGACAAGAGGTATGCCTCTATAAAGGAAAGGTTTATTTGTTACTTGGAGACAATGGGGCGGGAAAATCAACCTTGATGCGTCTTATCTTGGGATTAATTTATCCCAGCGAGGGACAAATTGCTCCTTTAGACAAGGCGGTTGGATATATACCTGACCAACTACAACTTCCTGATCATTTAACGATTAATCGGTATTTAACTTTGCTCTGTGAGGCAAGAGACCCCTCAGGAGACTATCAAGACCGCATTGGGATGTTTACTCGTGAATGGAATTTGGATGTATCTAAGAAAATTGGATGTTTATCCAAAGGGATGCGTCAAAAACTTTTAATTATTCAAGCCCTCATTCATTATCCAAGTATTTATTTATTTGATGAACCGTTGAATGGTCTTGATCAAGAAGCCATACATCATTTTATCACTCTAGTTCATCAATTGAAACGACATAAAAAAATGATTGGTATCATTACACATGATCTGCACCCCTTTGCATCGTGTTGGGATGTGAAAATTGTCATTCAAAACGGGTTGATTTGTGAGCAAACTCGCTAAATTTCACATGGGGCTCCTGTGTAATGGGTCTACGTTCCTTGCGATTGGGGTGACAATTCTCTTGGTGGGAATTGGAAATCTCGTTTTCGCATCTCAATTTATGGACAACCAACCATTGTCTTTACTAGAGTATCAACGGGTTTCAAGCGTAGTTAGTCGAATAGCCTATGTCTTATTAATGGTTTTTCTTTGGAATCGAGCCATGAGTTTGAAATTAGAACAAAGTACTTGGCTACTGGTTGTAATGAAAATTTCTCGGCGTCGTCTATTTATGTCAAAACTCATGATTCTCCTGTTTATCAATTTTATATTAGGAATTGTCTTCTTTTTTCTTCAAACCATTGTCGGCATGGGGTGTGATTCTCATTATTATGTCCTCGTATGGACATGGTGGGACTGGTTGTCAATTGTGCTTGGTGGGATTGTGTATGGAATGTATACGATGGCACTGACTCAGTGGTGGGGAGGGACGATGGCACTTTTAGTGCCTGTGGTGGTTTTTATTGTGGTTCATAATCTTGCTTTTGATGGCCCCATATTTGCGCTTTTGCAAATTTTATTTGTTATTGGGACGGTCATGGGATTTAGGCAGTTACTTTGGATTGGTTGGGTAATTGGGCTTTTAGGATTCATTAATTATTGGTTTTATTTGCATCGAGACTTAACATTTATTGAAAAGTAATGATTGACACCTCTTAGATAGTGAGGTATAATATAAAAGTAAATTATCATAGTGGAAAGAAGAAGCCTAACTTCTCACCTGACTGACACGGTTGGTAGGTCAATGTCACTACATTTGTAGCATTTAAAGTAGGCGTTTTTTTCGCCTACTTTTCTTTTCTCATGGTAATCAGTTAACACTTTAGGAGGTGTCGTTTATTAGTAAGAATATCGAGCGAAAAAGTGATGCTCTAGTGAATGAAAACATTGGGGCTGAAAAAGTCTTAGTGATTGATGAAGCTGGAACTTCTCGGGGTGAATTCTCCACTGCAGAAGCCATTCGTATGGCGCATGAACGGAATTTTGATTTGGTATGCGTTGCTCCCAACGCCAATGTCCCTGTTTGTCGTTTTATGGACTATAGCAAATACCGCTATGAATTACAAAAGAAGGCTCGTGAAGCCAAAAAGAATCAAAAAGTCGTTACGATTAAGGAGATTAGAATAACTCCTGTTATTAGTAGTAATGATTTTGAAACAAAGTTAAGAAATGGAATTAAATTTTTGGAAGAGGGTGCGAAGATAAAGGTCACTTTATCATTCCATCGTCGGGCAAGAATGTTGAATTATGGGGATCCAGATATTACAATTTTGGAAAATTTTCTTGCTCGAACTGCAGACCTTGCAACGATTGAGCAAAAACCAATCCTTGAAGGTAAAAACATGTCTGTCATGTTGGCTCCCAAAAAAAGATCATAGGTAGATAGGAGAGATACATATGCCTAAAATGAAAACACATTGTGGAATGAAAAAACGTTTCAAATTAACGGCAACTGGTTTGGTAAAACGTAGACATCCCGGAACAAGCCATTTAGCTCCTGGGAAAACCCAAAAAAGAGTTCGCCACTTACGAAAAGCCGGAATAATATGTGCAGCTGATATGAAACGTATCAGACAGCAAATCGCTAATATTAAGTAATTGAAGGAGGGAAAATCATATGCCACGGACAAAAGGTGGAGTCGTATCTAGAAGAAGACGCAAACGCGTTTTAAAACTTGCAAAAGGATACTTTGGCTCTAAACATAGATTATATAGAATTGCGAATGCTCAAGTCATGAAATCATTGGCTTATGCGTTTAACGATCGTCGTAAACGTAAAAATGATTTTAGAAAAATATGGATTGCCCGTATTAATGCAGGGGCTCGCTTAAATGAATTATCTTATAGTAAATTGATGCATGGATTAAAACTTGCTCAGATTGAAGTAAATCGTAAAATGCTTTCTGAACTTGCCATTCATGAACCAGAAACTTTTATGTCTTTATGTCAAGCAGCCAAAACGGCTCTTGCGAAATAATGAAAAATACCCCCTTCCAGTCGGTAGGGGGTTTTTTAAACCATTGTGATTTACAATTTTTACTTTTTTTGATATAATACATACATAATCATTCAAAGGTGGATTTATGCGACAATTTTTTAAAAATAATGGATATATCATGTGGTTATGCTTGATGGGAATCTTAAATTGGGTACTTAATATAACTTATTTATATTCTGCCCTCATGGTCATCATCAGTTTCATCATCATTATTAAAAATTTTTCAAGACGATATTTTATTCCATTGTTACTAGGAATGCTGTTTGCTTACCGCTTTCAAACCTTAGATATTTATCATATCTTATGTATTGTCTTGGTTGTGGGATTGATCATTTTTGATATTATTCGGTGTCATCAAATTCGAAAAAATCACTTGGTTATTGGATATATGGTGTGGATTGCATCAATGATTATGTCACTTTTTACTGCGATTGATATATCCCTTGCTTTTGAGGGCATTGGTCAAGCATTTGTTTGGTTTATTATTTTGTACTATTGTTGGGTCAATATGAATGAAGATATGCGAGTGTATTCCTATCGTAGTTTTGCTTTCTTTTCGCTAGCACTCGCCTTGCAAATTATTGTATATTTTT
>JBAYFA010000052.1:0-7383 GCA_041667425.1 Bacilli bacterium | reverse complement strand
TTCATCAGTAACAAATGGCATAAAAGGATGAAGCATTTTTAGAATGGCTGATAACACCGTGTTTAAAACAGCACAAGTATTTACTTTTACGTTGGATTGTCGATTAGAAAACGTGACTTTAGTCATTTCTAAATACCACGATGCGAATTCATCCCAAACAAAGTGATACAAGACTTTCGCCACTTCTCCAAATTTATATCCTTCATAGTAATAATTAATCCGATCAATGACTTGATTCAATCGTTTTAATATCCACTTATCAACATGAGTTAATAATTTTTCATCAATGAGTTCTTGATGATATCCTTCTTTTTCTAAATTCATTCCTATAAAACGTGATATATTCCAAATCTTGTTAATATAATTCCAGCTAGCTTCCATTTTTTCATCAGAATAACGAATATCCTGACCTGGTGAAGATGACGTCGTCAAAAAATATCTTAAGGCATCCATTCCATATTGATTGACCGCATCCATCATATCAACGCCATTACCAAGTGATTTACTCACTTTACGACCTTGTTCATCACGAATAATACCATGAATTAAAACTTGTTTAAAAGGAACTTTTCCCGTTAAATATTTTGATTGAAAGGCCATTCTTGCTACCCAAAAAAAGATAATATCATAGCCTGTTACAAGCGTATCAGTTGGAAAATATCGTTGATAATCAGCCGTTTGTTCAGGCCACCCAAGAGTAGAAAATGGCCAAAGTGCACTAGAAAACCATGTGTCTAGGGCATCTTCATCTTGTACCCATCCATCTTGTGTAGGAGGAGTTAAGCCAACAAATACTTGATCTTCACGATACCACGCAGGAATCCGATGACCCCACCATAATTGACGAGAAATACACCAATCTTGAATATTAGTCAGCCAATTCAAAAATGTTTTTTCAAATCTAGCAGGGATAAACTGAATCTTATCACGAGTCTGTTGTTGAGCAATTATAAGATCAGCCAGTGGTTGCATTTTTACAAACCATTGTTTTGATAATCGTGGTTCCACAATAACACCCGTTCGCTCAGAATGACCGACTGAATGAACCAATCTTTTCACTTTCACTAGTAATCCAGCATTTTTTAAATCGTCTACTACCTGTTTCCGACAAGCAAAGCGTTCCATTCCTTGATATTTTCCAGCCATCTCATTCATGTGACCATCTTCAGTCATACACAATGGACGATCTAGATGATGACGAAGTCCAACTTCAAAATCATTTGGATCATGAGCTGGCGTTACTTTAACAACTCCTGTTCCAAATTGAGGGTCGACATAATCATCAGCAATAACAGGAATGACTCGATTGGTTCCTGGTAAATAAACGGACTTACCGATGACATCTAAATAACGTGAATCTTTGGAATGAACCATCAATGCCACATCTCCAAACATCGTTTCTGGACGAGTGGTTGCTATTTCTAACCCCCCTTTCTCCCCAACAAATGGATAGATAATATGATAAAAGGCCCCTTCAACTTCTTTGTATTCTACTTCAATGTTTGACAAAGCCGTTTGTGAGTGAACATCCCAATTAATAATCTTCTCTCCACGATATATAAGACCATCCTCAAACATTTTAATAAACACGGTATTGACCGCATGATTTAGCCCAGCATCAAGCGTAAAACGTTCTCTTGTATAATCAAGCCCTAGTCCAATAACCGCCCATTGTTCCCGAATGAGTTTAGCATATTCATCTTTCCATTTCCATGAAATATCTAAAAATTTCTCCCTTCCCAAGTCATATCGTGAAATTCCTTGAGTTCGAAGTTTAGCTTCTACTTTTGCTTGAGTAGCAATGCTTGCATGATCCATTCCCGGAAGAAACAAGGCATCATATCCCATCATTCGTTTACGACGAATGATGATATCTTGCAAAGTCGTATCCCATACATGTCCTAAATGCAACTTTCCAGTAACATTAGGAGGCGGGATGACAATGGTATAGGGTTTTTTATCGAGTTGCCCCGCTGTAAAATACCCTTCTTTTAACCATTTTTCGTATTTTCCCGTTTCTACTTGATTAAAATCATACTTAGTTGATAATTCATGTAATTTCATAATAACATCCTTTCTATAAAAAAAGCCTTAAGTCTACATTTTGTAGACTTAAGGACTCAAATAAGCGGTACCACCTTAATTCGCGAATTATTTCGCGCACTTCATTCTTTGTAACGCATATTATGCGGATATTGCTACTTTTCTTTCACAATATCAACTCCAAGGCGACCTTCAATGTCGTTCATAAGATGTTACACCAACTCATCTCTCTCTTGAATGAATCAACAAATACTCTTCCTCTTCTATCGTTGTTTATTATATTATACCCCTCTTTTAAAAAGATGGCAAGACCTATTTCTCAGGTTTGTAAATATCGCCATTGAGTCTTGTTTCCGTCCGAGGAGATAAACTCATTTCTAAAATTTTTACACTTTCTGGCATTGTCAACCGTTTGTATTGTTGAGAGTAAAATTTCTTAAAAAACCGTGAAACATACCGCTTGGCTTCCACTTCAGTTAATCCAAAGCACCCACCCAATAACCACACTAATCGATCATCGGTATCTCCGTTTACCCAAAAATGATAAAGAATAAAATCATTGATTTCATACTTTCCAATAATTTGCTCGGTTTCTTGAGAAGATCCACTCAGTTCTGGTGAAATTGGAGTATTAATAATGTCTTTCAAAAACGAAGCAACCTCAGGAAATAAAGTTCCATGATGACGAACCACTTCCCGGACCACAGTTTTTGGAAGACCTGCATTGATTCCATACATAGCCATTTGGTCCCCATTAAAGGTTGACCAACCAAGTGCCACTTCACTCATATCAGACGTTCCAATCACAATGGCCTGATGTAAATTAGCCAGATTCATAAGCGTATAGGTGCGATAACGAGACTGAATATTCTCATACGTCACATCTTTTAAACCAGCATCAAGACCAATAGTTTTGGCTTGACGAAGGACATCTTCTTCAATCGGAAAATCATGTACTGATACTTGAAGCATCTTCATCAAGGCCAGTGCATTTTGATAGGTTTTAGAACTGGTATTACTTGAGGGAAGCGTCACGGCGATAATGTCTTTTCGACTCATATCATACAAATCAACCATCCGACACAAAGACATTAAAGCAAGGGTCGAATCCAGTCCCCCAGACACCCCAATCACGACTCGATGAATACCAATATAGTCCAGTCGCTTTTTAACACTGACTGCTTGCATCTCGATAATTCGATCAAAATCGGCAATCTTTGTCGGTAAAAACGGAGTCAATGACATCGGTTTTTCAAACACAAAGGATGACTTTTCAATCAATTGATAAGGAACCACTTCATGAGGCTCATATCGATTATTTAAATTCTTTGGCCAACTTTTACGTCGACGAATATAATGCAATTTTTGAATATCAATATCAGCTATAATAAAATCACTTTCAAGATTGATATAATTATAGTTTTCTAAAATTTCCCCATTTTCGCAAATAATTTTTTGATTAGAAAAAACCACCTCACTGGTCGATTCACTACAATTATTAGACGTGTACACATAAGCACCCGTTCCTTTATAACTGGCTTCTTGGGCTAACAAAATGCGCTTTTCACCTTTCCCAATTTCCTCGGGACTAGCACTACAATTAAATACAATCATTGCTCCATTGGCATACAATCCTTCATGAGGAGAAGCCATGGACCAATAATCTTCACAAATTTCAACGCCAAACTTGACTTGTTCATCAGCATTTGAAAAAACCAATTTTCCAAAAGGAATATTTTTTCCAAATAAATTTAAAAAATCAATATCAGCTGTTTCCCCACTGGCAAACCATCTATTTTCATAAAACTCATAAGCATGGGGTAAGAAAATTTTTGGCACAATTCCCAGAATATCATGACCTTGAATAATCAACGCGCAGTTATATGCAACATCATTGACAAATAAATACGTTCCAATAATCACAACTCCTGAAAAAGAATGGTGATTCAAAAAATATTCAATGGCTTTCAAATTATCAACATATAAATATTTTTGGAATATCAAGTCACCAATCGAATATCCACACACGCATAGTTCAGGAAACAAAACGAAATCTGCTGCTTTTTGATCAATCGCAAGCAGACAATTTAACATTTCAAGAACATTGGCTTGAGCATCACCAGTTTTAGTCTTAGGACTACAAGATACTACTTTTACAAATCCGTTTGCATACATATTATTTCACCTCATATAAATGATGTTTGTTAATATAATCTTCGACATCTACAGGGATCATGTTTAATTCATGGTCATCACGATATGCACTTGATGATGCCTCAATACTCACAAAATCCGTGACAATTTCAAAATGATCGCGATAATGACAAAGAATGGGATGATTCATAAGATAGTCATCTCCATCAATACCACTGCGTGGAAACACGAGAAAGCGATTATCTTCTACCACTCGAGGAAAAGAAATCCATCGATTGATAGCAAGCAATTGATCAGATCCAATGACAAACAAAGGATGATCAAAGTAAATCAAGGTTTCAATGGTTCCACGAAATTGAGATTGCTTGGCTTCATAATCAGAAATTTCAATGGGATGTTTAAGCAATCCCACTAACAGCTTTAACATATTTTTCCGATGTTCAAACGAAATGATCTCATTGCGATAGGAAGAACTAGCCGGTAGCAAAATCAATTGATCTTCCGGATAGTGATCAACCAAATAATGAATAATTTTTTGATGAGCAATGGTGGGGGGATTAAATGCCCCTCCATATAAAATTGTCATAAAATCACCTAACTTATTATATCACAATTGTATTGGTTTTTCGAGTCTTTTCATTCAATTTTCATCGATAATGAAAAACTGACTCAAAAAGGAGTCAGTTTAAGCCTAATTAACGCTTTGGTTGCGGTTGAATTGGTTTTGGTAAAGGTCTAAAATTACTCATAAGATTCCTCCTAATATTATATTTTTTCAATAATGCGTAGTTTTGCGCTGTGAGCGCGGTTATTGACTAGTAATTCTTGATCATTGGCAATAATCACTTTCTTATTGACCAATCGATAATGTCGAATGATATCAGCATCCCTTATTGGAAGACCCTTCGGCAATTTAACATTAACAACATCATTAAATGTTTGTTTACAGATACGATCTTCTAAGGAATGAAAAGAAATAACAGCAATTCGCCCTTTTTCTCGTAACAATAAAAGAGCATCTTTTAATGATTTTTCAAATACTGTTAATTCATCATTGACAGCAATACGTAATGCTTGAAAAACTTTTTTAGCGGGGTGTCCCCCAGTTCGTCGAGCAAAAGCAGGAATGGACTGTTTTATAATATCAACCAAATCAAAAGTTGTTTCAATTGCTTTCTCAGCCCGACATCTAACAATATTGCGAGATATATTTGAAGCATATTTTTCTTCTCCATACATATAAAATATTTTTTTCAATTCATCGATACTATAAAAATTCACAATGTCATATGCCCGAAGATATGAGGATGTATCCATTCGCATATCTAGCACAGCATCTTTATTATAACTAAATCCACGATCTCCTATATCAAATTGGAAGGACGACACGCCTAAATCGTATAAAAACCCATCAACTTTTGTAATATTTAATTTTGCTAATTCTTCTTTAATGTTTAAAAAATTGTTTTTAATAATGGTGTAATTAGCACTAATTTCTTGTAAAATGAGATTTCCTCGATTAATAGCATAATCATCTTGATCAAAACAATATAGATGACCTTGAGGACCCAGTTGTTTTAAGATGGCAGCGCTGTGTCCTGCTCCTCCCATCGTACAATCAACATATACGCCATTCTCGCGAATAGCCAATCCATCAAGTACTTCATTCAATAAGACAGGAATATGTTTATATGGTTCCATTATAAATCCAACTCCTCACTGATGGTCTCGATAATTTGTTGATGATCATTGAAATAGGATGCCCATACATCTTTAGACCAAATTTCAATTCGTGATCCAGCTCCAATGATAATGCATTCCTTTTTTAGATCAGCATGGATCAAGAGTTGATCATCAATATTAATTCGACCTTTTCCATCTACTTCATTTTCATAAGCACCAGATAAAAATAGCCGTGTGAATTCACGATTTTTTTGTTTAGTAAACGATAAGTTTGTGAGTTTAGTGGTTAATTTTTCCCACTCTGAGAGTGAATAAAGGTATAAACATTTTTCTAATCCACGAGCAATAATCACTTTTGCACTAATTAATTCCTTAAAATTACTGGGAATCACTAGTCTTCCTTTATCATCAAGATTATAACGATACTCGCCAATGAACATATGTTCACCTTCTTCCCACTTTTTCCCATTTTTACCCACTATCAGTATATCATGCAAAATAAAATAATGCAAGTCTTTTTATTAAATACTTGTAAAAATATTGTAGTATTACCATGAATGTGGGACCAAAATTGCAATAAATATTGTATTCAAAAAGAAGACATTAAAAAAACGCTCCGTTTGAGCGTTTTTTTAAGAGCATAAAATTGATTTTATGCTTGTGAAGTAGTTTTTGCTGGTCTTCTTGTTTGCTTTTTAGGAGCTGAAGATTCAGTTACTTCAATTTTTTTTGCAGGTTTCTTTACACTTTTCACTTCTGCTGGAACATTTTTAGCTTTTGTTTCCTGTTTGATTTCTTTAACTTCTTCCTCAACTACAGTCTTTTCTTTAATGGTAATTACTTGTTTTCCATCGTAAAAACCACATGAAGGACAAATGTTGTGTGAAAGTTTCATTTCACCACAATTAGGACAAGCCATCATTCCAGGAAGATCAAGAGCTAAATGACTGCGACGACGACGTTTTCTAGTTTTACCAGTACGTCTTTGTGGACAAATTGCCATATGAGTTCACCTCTCCTGATTCTATTTTGTATTAGGTAGATCAAATTTTGTAATTCTTATGGGTCTCTCAAGATAGACATGTTCCCATACCACTTGATATAAATCGATGGTGTTTCCTTGAATCACATTAACCTCTCCATCATCCACCCGATCGAAATATTCAGTGACATGTAAATCAATGTCGAGAGGAACAGGATCAAGTGAGACTGCACATTCCAAGGTCATGGTTGCTTGAATATGTAACTCAAAGATAAACCGCTCATTGCTCAGGTGTTGACCTGTTCCAACAACAATCACTTCAGATAAATCTAAAATATCATCAATTGAGGCAATATCTTGACTAAAATCAAACGTTGTTTCAAATGTAAACGGTTTTCCATTATATTTATAAAGTTGAGAGAGTGCCCATTTCATCATTATTACTCCACATACAACACAAATATTATACACTACATGCAGGACTTAGTCAATATTTTTATTGCCTTATTTATTCCTTTGAA
>JBAYFA010000051.1:0-7390 GCA_041667425.1 Bacilli bacterium | reverse complement strand
GATAGTGATTATTATCGTGCTCATCCCGATCATGCCATGGTATCATTGGCTGGGGCTCCCTCCATGGGAAGAAATCAATTGCATTTGGATTTAGCTAATCCTGAGGTAGTTACTTATCTAATCAACACCTTAGAGGTTGTATTTCAAGAAGCCAATGTCGATTATGTGAAATGGGATTATAATCGCAATATGACTGAACTATTCTCACAAGCTTCTTCATATCAAGGAGATTATACTCATCGTTATTATTTAGGACTCTATCATGTATTAGAGACCCTTGTAAAACGATTCCCTCATGTTTTATTTGAGTCGTGTGCAAGTGGGGGTAATCGCTTTGATTTGGGAATGTTATGTTATATGAGTCAAATATGGACGAGTGATGATACTGATTATTATGAGCGATTGTTTATTCAAAGTGGAACTAGTTATGGGTATCCTCTTTCTGTGATGGGGTCGCACGTTTCTAGTGTTCCCAATCATCAAACGCTTCGAATAACACCACTTGCTTCTCGATTTCATGTTGCCTGTTTTGGACTATTGGGATATGAACTAGATTTAGATGACTTATCTAATGAAGAATTTGCGGCGGTTAAAAAGCAAATTACTTTTTACAAACAATATCGAGACTTGTTTCAATATGGAACTTTTTATCGGGGACATCGCAGTATCTTTGATTATGATAATACGTATTGGTATGTAAAAAAAGACAATCAAGTCATTATTGGCTTTTTTCAAGGATTGATTCATCCTAGTATGAGTGAAGATATTCTTCGTATCCAGGGACTGAAATCTAACGAAACGTATTACTTATCAAATATAGAAGAAAAAGTGAATTTAAAAATTTTTGGAAGTTTGATTCGGATGGTTCTTCCTTTCCGTATTACAATAAATGGAACTATTCACCGTATCATTTGTCGTGTTTATCGATTTAAATCAGATCAAGAGCGATTCATTGTTTATGGAAAAGCCCTTGCTTATGCAGGGGTTCGATTGAATCAACAATTTATGGGTAGTGGGTTAAATGATCGGGTTCGCGTCTTAGGAGATTTCGGTTCACGACTATATACGCTCATTCCGACGGGATTGATGAAAAAATATCATTTAAAACAAATGCAGGGAAAAGGTAAATAACCCCTAATCCCTCCTTATTAGTTGATATTGTGATTTTAAAGAGATTATATAAAAAACCCGGATGATATATATCCGGGTTTTTTGCTTGATTTGCAATTCATAATGACGAGAAATTATCTAAAAATAGAACGGTGAGTGACTGATATGATTAAAGGATTGTCAATTTATTGATAGGAGAGTGGCAAAAATCTCTTTTATAATTACAATTTATGTGGTATAATATGTACGATTAAATAATTAAATTTGATGGAGGATATTTAAATGTCAAAAAAAGTATTAATACCAATGGATGGTAATCAAGCAGCAGCATGGACAGCTTATGCTTTCACTGAAGTTGCCGGCATTTACCCTATTACTCCCTCTTCAACAATGGCTGAATATGTTGATGAATGGGCGAGTAAAGGAAAGAAAAATCTTTTTGGAACCCCTGTAAAGGTTGTTGAAATGCAATCAGAAGCAGGAGCTGCTGGAACGGTACATGGTTCATTACAAGCTGGTGCGCTTACAACGACCTTCACAGCTAGTCAAGGATTACTTTTAAAGATTCCTAATATGTACAAAATTGCGGGAGAACTATTACCAGGAGTTATTCATGTATCTGCTCGTAGTTTAGCCGTTCAAGCATTATCTATTTTTGGAGATCATCAAGATGTCATGGCCGTTCGTCAAACAGGATTTGCAATGCTCGCGACGTCTAGTATACAAGAAATTATGGATTTAGGGGGAGTGGCTCATTTAGCAGCGATTCAATCGAGTATTCCATTCTTACATTTCTTTGATGGGTTTAGAACTAGTCATGAAATTAATACCGTTGAGCAATTGGATTATGAAGTCTATGAGCGCTTATTAGATCGGAAAGCATTAGAAAAATTCCGTAAACGAGCTTTAAGTCCAAGTCATCCCGTTTCTCGTGGATCGGCTCAAAATGAAGATGTTTATTTCCAAACCAGAGAAGTTCAAAATAAATATTATTTAGCAGTTCCTGACATTGTTGAAAACTATATGGCTGAAATTTCTAAAGTAACCGGAAGAGAACATCATCTCTTTGATTACTATGGAGATAAGGAAGCAACCGATGTCATTATTGCTATGGGATCTGTGAATGAATGTATTAAAGAAGTGGTAGATTATAAACTGAAGAATGAAGGCAAAAAAGTTGGATTGATTAATGTTCATTTATATCGTCCATTCTCTGCTGAATATTTCTTAAAGGCATTACCTAAGACAGTTAAAAGAATTGCGGTTCTTGATCGGACTAAAGAACATGGTGCATTGGGTGAACCATTGTATGAAGATGTTCGGAATTTATTCTATGGAAGAGAAAATGCACCAATTATTGTTGGTGGACGGTATGGATTATCTTCTAAAGATACTACTCCAGGGCAAATTTTTGCTGTATATGATAACCTTGAAAAAGGCGTTGACGCAAAAAATAACTTTACCATTGGAATTGAAGATGATGTTACTTTCTTAAGTCTTCCTGTGACCAAAGAAATTAATGTGGGTGATCCTCAAACAAGCGAACTCATTTTCTACGGTTTAGGAAGTGATGGAACAGTGGGGGCGAATAAAAACACCATTAAATTAATTGGCGATAATACTGATTTCTTTGCGCAAGCATACTTCGCTTATGATTCGAAAAAGTCAGGTGGAGTGACAAGAAGTCATTTAAGATTTGGTAAAAAACCGATTCGTTCAACTTATTTAGTTCGTCATGCTGGATTCATTTCTTGTTCATTAGATACATATCTTGAAAAATATGATATGGTTCGATATTTAAAACAAAATGGAACCTTCTTATTAAATACCAATAAACCAATGGATGAATTATTGCAATTCATTCCTAATAGTTTTAAAACAGCTTTGGCTAAAAAGAATGCGAAATTCTATGTGATTGATGCGATTTCTCTTGCTAATCAAATTGGCTTAGGACATCGTACGAATACCATCATGCAATCTGCATTCTTTAAATTAAATGAACAAATCATGCCTTATGATGAAGCTCAAGAATTGATGAAAAAATATGCATTCAAATCATATTCTAAAAAAGGCGATGATGTCGTTCGGATGAATTATGAAGCCATTGATAAAGGGGCAGAAAGTTTACAAGAAATTAAAGTTGATCCATCTTGGGCACAATTACCTCGTGAAAAGACTGCTGATGAATCACAATTAAGTCCATTTATGAAAGGCATTGCTAATCCAATTAATGCATTAAATGGGTATGACCTACCTGTATCAGCTTTTGCTGATTTTGATGATGGAACGATGGAAAACGGAACAGCGGCTCATGAAAAACGATATATTTCGGCGTTTGTTCCAGCATGGAATCAAGACAATTGTATTCAATGTAATCAATGTTCATTTGTTTGTCCTCATGCTGTTATTCGTCCATTCCTAATTACTGAAGAAGAAGCATCAAAAGCCCCTGAAGGCTCTAGCATGATTCCTGCAGTGGGTCGTGGATTTGACGGATTACAATATGCTATAGAAATTTCAATTGCTGATTGTACTGGTTGCGGAAACTGTGTTGATGTTTGTCCAGGGAAAAAAGGCAACAAAGCATTATCAATGGATTTAATTGAAAATCAAATTAAAGCAGGCAAGCAACAAGTGGCAGATTACTTCTTCAATGAAGTGACTTATAAGAAAGATTTAGTGGATACGACACTTAATCCTAAAAATTCTCAATTTGCCCAACCGCTCTTTGAATTTAGTGGTGCTTGTGCTGGTTGTGGAGAAACTCCTTATATTAAATTAGTTACACAATTATTTGGGGATCGCATGATTGTTGCCAATGCTACTGGATGTACCTCTATTTATAGTGGTTCTTATCCATCTACTCCTTATACCAAAGATAAAGATGGATTTGGTCCAACTTGGGCAAATTCACTATTTGAAGACAATGCTGAATTTGGATTTGGAATGAGAATGGCGACTGAAACCCTTCGTAACCGAATTGGAATTGCGATGGAAGATGGGTTAAAGGATGATGCTTTAGCGCCTGAAGTTAAAGAATTGTTCCAATCATGGCTTGAAAACCGTGATAATGGGAAAATCACAAAAGATATTACTAAGAAGATTCTTCCAGTTTTATCTTCTATGAAGACTCCGTATGCAAAAGAAATCATGGATTTAAAAGAGCACATTACTAAACGATCACAATGGATTATTGGTGGTGATGGATGGGCATATGATATTGGCTTTGGTGGACTTGATCATGTCATTGCGAATGCTGAAGATGTCAATATTTTAATTGTTGATACCGAAGTATATTCCAACACCGGAGGACAATCATCTAAGTCAAGCCCAACAGCCTCTATTGCAAAATTCACAGCATCCGGCAAAGTGGGTAAGAAAAAAGATTTAGCTGCCATTGCTATGAGTTATGGACATGTCTATGTTGCTTCAATTGCGCATGGAGCGTCTCAAGCACAAATGTTGAAAGCGATGAAAGAAGCTGAAAACTATAATGGTCCGTCAGTCATCGTTGCTTATTCTCCTTGTATTAATCATGGATTGAAAGCAGGAATGGGAAAATCTAATCAACAAGCTAAACTAGCAGTTGAATGTGGATATTGGACATTATTCCGTTTTGACCCACGGTTATCTGCCGAAGGAAAGAATCCATTTGTCATCGATTCAAAAGAACCTGATTGGACAAAATATGAAGAATATTTAATGTCTGAAAACCGTTATTCTCAATTAAAGAAAGCCAATCCAGAAGCTGCTCAATCGCTCCTTGATAAAAATCAAAATGAAGCGAAGAGACGTTATAAAATGTATCAACGTTATCAAGCAATGGATTATAGCGAATAATAAAAAATGCGACTCTATTTTAGAAGAGTCGCATTTTTATTTGGGAATTTGACGGATACACATAAGTATACACCCAAAATAATCATCGCTGAACCGATGTAGTGATAGAGGGTGAGGTCTTCCTTTAAGAAAACAACTCCAGCTATGATGGCAATGACGGTTGATAAATTGGAGTAAAGACTAGAAATGGGAGCAGTCAGTTTAGATAAAGAATAATTGACTAAAAAGAAGGCGACAACAGAACTGGCAATTCCTAAATATAATAAGGCAAGCAAAGGCTGCCAGTGAAATAATCCGTCAAAATAGAAATGAGCGGATCCCGAAACAAGTCGTTGGGTCATATAGATTCCATTAAAGACGAGTGCTCCTCCGGCCATCATATAATACGTGATTTCCATAGGAGACAGTTTAATCGATGCTTTTCGAGAAAAGATATTATAAAAACTAGCAGCAATGACGGCTCCAAGTAATAATATAAAGCCAAGTGATTGATGAGATGTTTGTTCGTGAGTCATGATTTCAATCAGGACAATCCCACTAATGCTTAAGATAATACAAAATAGTTGAAATAAGGTCGGTCTTTCTTTTAAAATAATAGAAGATAAGAGGGCAACGACAACTGGAATCATGGCAATCATCATTCCTGCTTCGCTTGATGAAGAATAGTGGAGTCCATAGGTTTCGAATACAAAATATAGAATGGGTTGAAATAGAACAATCCACCAAACCAACGATAGAGATTGTTTGGTGAAACGAACTTGAATACAATGTGTTAATCGGAGGATTTCAAACAGAAAAAAGGCAATTAAAAATCGAAACGACAATAACCCCATGGGCGTTAAATATTGAAGAGCAATTTTGGATGCTAAAAAAGAACATCCAAAGATGGTTGCAAAACCAATTCCCGCCATATGTGCTTTCCATTTCATATAAATCACCCACTATAATATATCACAAATCTTGAAAAATTGGTATCACAATTCACAAATTATGATATAATAAATGAAAGAATAGTTGAAGGAGATTTCCTATGAATACTAAACAACCCCCAGCCAAGAAAAAGAAGAAAATTGTTGTCTCATTTAATCGATATGATATGGAACGAGATCGCTATGAAGATTTTTACCAATCAAAATATAAGCAAAAAGATGATGACAATGACGAAACAGAAGTGAAGCGTTCTCCATCCCTTCATGAGGAAGATTCATGAAGATAGCAGCCATTCAAATTGAAAATTGTTTGGGAGATACTATTCGCGGATTTTATGAAGCAGAGGCACGTATTCGTCTTGCTCATCAAGTGGGGTGCCAAATGGCATTTTTACCAGAACTATCGAGTTGTGGATATATTCCCAATGAGAATGTATGGTTGCATGCGGAACCCTTGTATGGACCAACAACCAAATGGCTGAGTGGATTATCCTATGAATTAGGGATGTACATTGGAGCAGGATTTTGTGAATGCGATGGGATTGATTTGTATAACTCGTATATCATTGCTAATCCTGATGGACAAATTGATGGCATCGTTCGCAAAATGACTCCGGAATCATATTGTTTCCGTCCAGGATCGTATGCTCCTGTTATTCAAACTAAAATAGGAACGATTGGAATTGGAATTTGTTCGGATAGTCATTATCAATGGTATTTAAAACGATTACAAAAAATTCAACCAGATTTAATTGTGCTTCCTCATGCATGGGCGATTCCTCAGGGACTGGGTCTTCATGTATCGAATAAAGATCTCATTCGTATTGAGAAAGATATGACAAATCTTCCTCGTTTATATGCCGCTTGTATAGGGGTTCCGGTCATATTTGTTAATCAAGTCGGGAAAATGCCACAAATGCAAGGGTTGATGGGACATTTTATGAAATCAGATACTTTTATTTTGGGAGGTCATAGTCAAATTGTCGGTGTTTATAATGACAATCAAGAACCTATCGTTGAAGGAATCAAAGTGGCCTCGGTTATTCGGGATGTTGAAATGGGGGTAGCAAAGCCGACCGTATCTCATTACAAAACCTATGGGGGATGGTTACATCCAGGCAATTTTTTAATTCGTCACTTGCTTCTTCCTATTGAAATTCAACGAGGAGAACGATTTTATAAAAAAAGTAAAAAAAGAAAACAAATAGTGTCGATGTTGAAAAAAATAATGGATGCTTCAACCTCAAAAAAAGTCTAGAAAATTCTAGACTTTTTAATTTATTATTCTTTAATATCGCCTTCGTATTTAATCCACTTTTCTTTGTTAATGATTTTTACGCGACCATCTTCTAAGTCACTTAGAAGAGTGGATCCTTTTTTTAGATAATAATTAATATTGTTGACAACTTCTTCGGTGATGAGTTCACCAGGAATAACCAAAGGAATTCCTGGTGGATAAATCATAATCGATTCAGCTGAAATTTCATTGATAGAATCTTGTAAAGAAACAT
>JBAYFA010000050.1:0-7542 GCA_041667425.1 Bacilli bacterium | reverse complement strand
CGGACAAAGCCTTCGTATTGGAATGGGCTATATTGCGGATAAAACTAAAAAATATTGGTTAATGATGATTATTGGGTATTCCATTAATTTATTGGTTATTCCCTTGTTAATGTTTGTAGATGCCTCGGTTTGGCAAATAGCTATTATTTTGATTTTATTTGAACGGGTTGGTAAAGGAATTCGCGCTCCTGCGAAAAGTGCTCTTACTTCGTTTACTACTCAAGAACTTGGGGTAGGGAAGGCATTTGCTCTCCAAGAAGCCATGGATCAGATTGGAGCATTTTTAGGCCCTTTATTTGTTTATTTGGTCCTTAATTTGAACAAAGGGAGTGAACTGGATGGCTATCAATTGGCTTTTGGGTTGTTAGGAATCTTTGCGATTATGACATTGGTGATGATAGTCATCGCAAAAACAAAGTATCCCAACCCCGATCAATTTGAAAAAACGGGTCATGTACGAGGGTTTAAGGGGAACAAAAGATTTGCATTTTATTTAATAGCGATCATATTTATTGCCATGGGATTCATTGATTATCCAGTACTTGCCTATTATATGGGTGAACACATGGTTGTTGATGTTATCTATATTCCTCTTTTATATTCTTTTGTCATGGGAATTGATGCCCTTGCCGCGTTGGGATTTGGTATCTTATATGATAAGAAAGGATCAACCATTCTTATTATTTCTACCCTGTTATCAATCTTTATTGCTCCATTATTTTTCTTGATTAATGGAATCTATGGAATATTGAGTGGCTTGGTATTATGGGGAATTGCCATGGGAGCACAGGAATCAATTTTAAAAGCAGTGATATCCAATTTGGTTTCAAAAGAAAAACGAGCTACTGCTTATGGAATTTTTTATACAATTTTTGGGAGTGCTTGGTTTTTAGGGTCACTTATTATAGGTGGCTTATATGAGGTGAATCTACTATATGTTGTGTTATTCTCTGCATTAATGGAATGTACAGCTACTGTCTTCCTCATTATTTATCGAAAAAGTGAAAAGCGTGAAATGATAACAGATTAGAGGTTTTTGAAATGGGTTTATATTTAGGAGTTTATGTGTTATAATGAATGAAAGAAATGAGTGAAAAATATGGGATTATTCGATATTTTTAAAAGTAAAGAAAAACGAAAAGCAGCTGAAAAATACCGTATTGGGATGGAAAAGACACGTAAAGGACCCATGAATCGATTTATAAGTTTATTGAGTGGTCGCAATGAAATTACCGAAGATCTATTTGATGAACTTGAAGAAATTTTTGTGATGGCAGATATAGGTGTGGATACGGTTGTTAAGTTTATTGATGAATTGAAAAATGATGTAAGAACGAAGAAAATATCGTCTGCTGCTGAATTACAGCCTATTATTATTGATAAAATGTTTGATATTTATTTAAAAAACGAAGTGGTTAATACCAATCTTAATGTTAATTCTTTGGGACTATCAGTCTATTTATTTGTGGGAGTCAATGGGGCTGGTAAAACCACCACGATAGCGAAAGTAGCTTATAAACTTCAAAAAGAAGGAAAAAAAGTGTTGATTGCTGCAGGAGATACTTTTCGTGCAGGAGCTACTGAACAATTAGAAGTATGGGGAACACGGCTTGGATGTAGTGTAGTTGTTGGACTTGAAGGAAACGATCCGTCTTCGGTTATATATGAAGCTATTCAAAAAGCTAAAAAGGAACACTTTGATGTGTTATTGTGCGATACGGCTGGAAGGCTTCAAACAAAGGTCAATTTAATGAATGAACTTGCGAAAATTAAAAAAGTGATTCATCGTGAGGTGGAGGGAGCTCCTCAAGATACTTTGCTGGTAATTGACGCAACGACTGGACAAAATGGATTGAGTCAAGCAAAAGCATTTATTGAAGCGACTGATGTAACAGGGATTGTCTTAACCAAACTAGATGGAACTGCTAAAGGTGGAATTGTATTAGCTATTCGTGACATTTATCATATTCCCATTAAACTCATTGGATTAGGTGAAAAATTAACAGATTTAGAATATTTTGATATTGAAAAATACGTATACGGCTTATTTGCTGATATGATAGAAGGGTGAAGACATGGATTTACTAGAAAAGAAAAATTTTTATAATAGTTTATATGACTATTATCACGAACTATTAACCCCCAAACAACGAGAATATTTTCAAAAGTATTATTTTGAAGATTTGTCGTTGGCTGAGATTGCTACTTATTATGAAGTTAGCCGTAATGCTATTCATGATCAATTGCAAACTGTGTATCATGGTTTAGAGTCATATGAAGAAAAATTAGGACTTCTCAATCAAGCTCAACGTCGCAATGAAATTTATGAAGAATATGTGTTAACAGGAAATCAAAAAGTTATTGAAATGATTGAAAAATTAAAGAATTTGGAGTAAATATATGCCTTTTGATAGTTTATCAGAACGAATACAAATGAGTTTAAGACGCATCACGGGTCGAGGACGCCTCACTGAAAATGATATCGATGAGATGATGAAAGAAGTGCGCCTATCTTTACTCGAAGCAGATGTGAATTACAAAGTTGTGAAAAACTTTACCTCGGAAGTAAAACAAAAAGCATTGGGTGAGATGATTACGAAATCATTGACTCCCGGAGATCAAGTGGTAAAAATTGTTCATGATGAATTAAAACGTTTGATGGGAGATGAAGCAGTTCCTGTAAAGTATCAATCAACAGGGGTTACTGTGGTAATGCTTGTGGGACTACAAGGGGGTGGAAAAACTACTCATTGTGGAAAACTAGCCAATCTTCTTCGTAAAAACGATCAAAAAAAGCCACTCCTGATCGCGGCCGATATCTATCGCCCGGCGGCTATTGATCAATTAGTGACCATTGGGAAACAATTGGGAATTGAAGTGTATCAAGAAGGAACCGAGCATACAGTCGTTAGTATTGTTGAAAATGGATTGAAATATGCTAAATCCAACGGATATGATCTCGTCATTATTGATACGGCTGGTCGTCTACACATTGATGAAGTGTTAATGAAAGAATTAGATGATGTTGTAAAAGCAGTTCATCCTGATGAAATATTATTAACTTTGGATGCGATGATGGGGCAAGATGCCATTAATGTCATTACTTCTTTTCATGAAAAACTTCCTATTAGTGGATGTATTCTTACCAAACTTGATGGTGATACTCGCGGCGGAGCCGCTTTATCCATTCGTTATTTAACTAATATTCCCATCAAATATGTAGGATTGGGTGAAAAATTAGATCAAATTGAATTGTTCCATCCCGATCGTATGGCTGGTAGAATTCTTGGAATGGGTGATGTCGTTACATTGATTGAAAAAGCGACAGATGCCATCGATGAAGAAGAAGCCATGAAATTGTTCGAAAAAATGCAAAAAGGGATTTTTAATTATAATGATTTTATTAAACAATTAAAATGGATTAAAAAGATGGGTTCAATGAAGGGAATCTTGGGAATGATTCCAGGATTAGGATCTCAATTGAAAAAAATCGATATTGATGATAAGCAATTAACCAATATTGAAGTGATTATCGGATCAATGACTGCATTTGAACGAAAAAACCCTCAGTTAATGTCTCGAAGTCCCTCAAGACGCAATCGTGTTAGTGTAGGATCAGGTCGTCCTTATCAAGAAGTGAATGCCCTTACCAAACGATTCGAAGACATGAAAAAGCAAATGCAAGTATTATCAGGGATGGATCAACAAAGTATCACTCGTAATATGCATAATCCTCCTGCTCCTCCTAAACGTCATAAAGGTAAAGGAAAAGGGAGAGGAGATTTTAGAGTTTAAGAGGTGAATATATGAAATATGAACAATTCGCGTCAAAATTAGAGATGATTCAACTAAATTTGAAAATGGTAATAGAGCAAAAAGACAAGCAAAGTGAAGCCATTCTCATTGAGGCGAGTAAGGAATTACTTGATAACAAGGAGTATGCCCTTGTGTTTTTGGCATCTTTAGAAACCCAGTTGCATGACCATCACGTTGAAAAGCAATATCATATTTCTCAACTCACCAATGAAATTGTTCTTTTAAAGGAAAAACTAGAAAATGAGCTGTCCGAATATCAAAAAACTCATGTTGTAAATGATGATAAAACACGGTTATTAACTACTAAAGAAGAAAAATTAGTGGAGCCTCATGCTCGAAAGAAAAAAGAAATTCAAGAGATCAACCAGAAAATAACTCTTTTAGACAAAGAATGTCTTCAAATTCTTAAGGAAAATGAAACAGCTTTGTGGGAAGAAGAAAAGAATTATAAACAAAAACTTGTTGAACTTGAACGCAAAATGAAATTTGAAGTGCAAAGAATTGGCGATGCCATTTTAACTCCGACGTCTGATGATCTTGAACAAGAAGGAGTTATGGATAAGAAAAAATCCATTGAAACCAGAAAAGAAGGAATCAATGAAATAGCAAAGATTAGATTGAAGTATTATAATGAAATGCGGCAAATTGAAATTGCTTTTTGTAATTATAAATATCAGTTAAAAAGAGATCGCGGTATTTTGCGAGAAGAATATGATCAAAAAATCGAAGAATTAAATTTCGCGCGGAAAAATCATCAAATTGATTTACAAAAACAAATTGATATGTATGATTTTGATGTATATAAAAACGTCAACACTTATGAAAAAAAGTATCGATTGGAAGAAAATGATATTAATATAGATCATCTAGACAAGTTATCAGCGATTCATGCTAACAGTGCGATAGTAGAAAAAGTCAAGGAAGATATAGAACATCTTGATATGATTGCTATTTATGATCAGATCAATGATTATGATTCGAGTCAAATCAGCTTGCATCATCGTTATATTCAAACACAACAACAAATAGCTCGAGAAATGACGGATAAGACCAATGAATTTTTAATCGATATTTTAAATACTTATCAAAACATTATGATTGCCATTATTCATCATTTTTGGGATGCGGTTTATCATCATGAACAACAGTTATATGATGCGTTGGTTTTTTTAAATTATCAAACTAAGCTTTCTAGTGATTTTAGTTATGTCCCTTTTGAACAAGAACTTCATCAATTATTTGATGACTTTACTAAACAGCAAAAAAATCGAACTAGTGAACTAATTCAAGAGTTTAATAATCATCATAAAATTTTATTAAGACAAGTATTGAATGTATATAATTTTATGATTGATTATTTAGACAGTGAACAAAAGAAATTACAAGAGCATCAAGCAGAGCTACAGTCATGGGTTATGAGAGTTCATGAAAAAGCGATGGACCATTTGAATACTAACTATGAAAAAGCCTTGCAGAACATTCAAACTAATCAATCACGTCTTGCTGAAGAACAAAAAGCATCACATGATGTCATGATTGCTCAGTCTAGAGCCATTGAGGATGATTATTTTTCAAAATCTAAGCATCTTAATGATAAAATTGATGCTTATTCCATTACTCTAAAAAACAATGCTCATCGTGCTAAGCAAGACCATCAAATATTTATTGCGAAAAGTAAAACTAACATTAATCAATTTAAGTCTAATTATAAAGTTGAACTCCAAGAAGAGTTATCTCGAATTGCTCATAAATATGATATGCTTGTTCGCGAGGCTGGAATTGAGCGAAAAACAAAATTAAAAATGGGACAAATATAAAAACCGTTTATTTAAACGGCTGTTTGAATAAACGGTTTCAAAATAATTTTTTAAGACTTTGTTTGACCAATTCTTCAATGGGTAAATCAACATTTGCTTGAATAAATGAGTCAATTTTACGGAGTTCTGAAGCATTATATCCTAAGAACTTTAATGCATCTTTTACGTTTTTCACTTTTGGATGTTCCATGACTGTAGGGGATAAAGCAAGTTTGCCTTGTAAATCAAGGATAATTTGACTACTCGCTTTGGGTCCAATTCCGGGGAATTTTTGTAAATATTTAACATCTGAATTTAAAATAGCTTCTTCTAAGCGGTGGGTATCTCCACTTGCTAAGATGGCCATGGCCCCTTTGGGACCTAAACCCTTTACGGAGATGAGTTTAGTAAAGAACTCCTTTTCATCGTGAGTGCGAAATCCAAATAATTGAAAGGCATCTTCGCGGACGTAAAGATAGGTATATAGGGTCAATTCCTCCTGAAGTTTAAAACTAAAAGGATTGGGCGTTTTAATAAAATATCCAATGTGATTGTTTTCAATCACAATGCCAGAGGCATATGTTGCTGTTATAATTCCGGTAATATAGTGATACATATTTCACCTCTCACAAGAATTATAACATATTTTATATTTTATGTAAATTGAAAGGACCACATTTATGGAAAAAGATGATTTACTGTTTGAGGAAAGTGAGAGCAATCTTCGTCCGCAAACATTAAAAGAATATATTGGTCAACATGACATGAAAGAAACTTTAAACATTTTTATACAAACCGCTAAAATGCGAAAAGAATGTTTAGATCATGTCTTATTATTTGGACCACCCGGGTTGGGAAAAACGACCATGGCAAATATTATTGCTAATGAGATGGAAACTCATATTAAATCTATTACGGCCCCGTCTATTAATCGAGTTGGTGATTTAGCAGCTATTTTATCGAGTTTAGAAGCGGGTGATGTGCTGTTTATTGATGAAATTCACCGTCTTCCTAAAATCGTGGAAGAAGTGCTTTATTCAGCAATGGAAGACTACGCTATTGATATTCTTATTGGTAAAGATTCTACTGCATCAACCATTAGAATTGATCTTCCTCCCTTTACACTTATTGGTGCAACGACGAGATGTGGAGACATTTCTTCTCCTCTTCGTGATCGGTTTGGGATTGTTAATCAAATCAATTATTATACAGTTTCTGAATTAACGGAAATAATTAATCGGACATCTCGTGTCTTTAATTTCAGCATTTCTAAAGACGCATCTTTAGAAATTGCGAGAAGATCACGTGGAACTCCTCGAGTCGCTAATCGATTGTTTCGACGTGTTCGTGATTTTGCTCAATTTATTGATGAAAGTACTCAAGTTATTGAACGACCCATTGCTCATCAATCGCTTAATAAATTGAAAATTGATGATTCAGGATTAAATCTCACGGACCATCGCTACTTACAAGCGATTCAAGAAAAGTTTAAAGGGGGTCCTGTTGGCCTCAATGCCATTGCTGCTTCTATTGGGGAAGAAGCGACTACCTTAGAAGATGTGTATGAGCCTTATCTCTTACAAGAAGGATTCATTGTTAGAACTTCTCGAGGGCGAATGATTACCGAAAAAGCGATTGAACACATGAAGAGAATATATGAAAGTTAATGATTTTAATTATGATTTACCCTTGGAGTTAATTGCGCAAACGCCACTGGCGAAGCGAAGTGATTCGCGCTTACTAGTACTTGATCGGTTGAGTGGTGTTATCGAGCATCGACATTTTTATCAAATTGGCGATTACTTACAAGACGGGGACGTGTTGGTTCTCAATGATACCAAGGTGATGCCTTCTCGTGTGTATGGGAAAAAAGTGGATACTCAAGCGGTAATTGAATTTTTGTTGCTAAAAGAAATTGCTCCAAATGTTT
>JBAYFA010000049.1:0-7577 GCA_041667425.1 Bacilli bacterium | reverse complement strand
ATTTTACCGTTTCATAGTTTGAAACAGGACGGTTTAATTCCATTTGGTATATCTTTCGGAAATATATCAACTTGCTGAATAAACGAGGCTTGGTATCTTTAAAGAAAAATATTTCATCTTGTTCTGATGGAAATATAAAATTAGAGACGATATCCTTCAGTTTTACAAACCCGTCTTCAAGGTTTGATATAATTGGAGGTACATCACGAATTATATCAGATATTTCTTGTTCTTTCCCCTGAATTACAGAAATTAGCTCTTCCGATATCTGATATATCCGATCCATCATTATTGTTATGCTTATATTTTGTTTTATCAGCGATGTAAATACATATTCAAGTGCTTGCCAGTTAGCGATATTCTGTCTGTAATTATATCTTTTGGATAACCTTCGAATATAATTTCTCCACCAGCTTTACCTGCACCGAGCCCCATGTCTATAATCCAATCTGCCTGACTGATGATATCCATGTTATGTTCGATAATGATAACCGTATTTTTATCATCGACTAACTTCTCGAAAAGTTTAAGAAGTCTTGATATATCCGAGCCATGAAGCCCTGTTGTCGGTTCATCAAAAACATATATATTCCCTTTATTCCCCAATTCAGTTGCAAGTTTCAGACGTTGACGTTCTCCGCCTGAAAATGTGTTTAATGATTGTCCTAATGTCAGGTAATCCAATCCTACTTCACAAAGCCTGTCAAGTGGTTGTGTTATTTTCCACTCACTAAAAAATACATTAGCTTCATTAATGGTCATTGCCATGATATCCGTAATGCTTTTCCCTTTCAGTTTGTATTGCAGTACTTCCGGTTTAAATCCACTACCTTTGCAATGCTCGCAACGTACTTCTACTGCATCTAAAAAAGCGAGATCTGTCGAAATAATCCCCAAACCTTTACATTCTGGACAAGCTCCATCCGAATTATTACTGAATAGCGATTGCTTAACTCTGTTCTCTTTCGCAAACAGCATCCTTATTACATCCAATATGCCTGTGTATGTTGCAACATTTGATCTTTTACTGCCACGTATAGCACTCTGGTCTATTACAACTATATCTTTATATTGATTGGTCAATGACTTGACAAGCGAACTTTTACCTGAACCAGCAACCCCCGTAATGACTGTTAGTACCTCTTTCGGAATTTGTGCCGAGATATTTTTCAAATTGTGAAGAGAGCTATTCTTCACAAAAAGATAATCCGTTGCTTTTCTGTATTTGTCTTTGAGATAATTTTTGCGATTGAGATAATATCCTGTTGGCGTTTCTGCCTTTCTCAAGCCGTCAAAATTACCTTCATAAACAATATTACCCCCGTCTTTACCTGCTCCGATTCCCATATCAACAATATGGTCGGCAATGGCTATCACATCCGGATCATGCTCTATAATCAAGACGGTATTACCTTTGTCCCGTAATTCGATTAACAATTTATTCAATCGTTCTACATCGTTGGGGTGTAAGCCGACACTTGGTTCATCGAAAATATAAGTCAGATCAGTCAAACTACTTCCTAAATGCCTGACAAGCTTAATTCGCTGTGATTCTCCACCCGATAATGAAGAAGTTTCCCTGCTTAAAGTCAAATAACCTAAACCAATAGCCATTAAATTTTTAAGGTTCTCAATAATAGCACTCAATAGTGGTGTTACAGAACTATTGTCTAACGTTTTAATAAATTCAAGCAGATCATCGACCTGCATATTACAACAATCTGCGATATTCTTTCCTTCTATTTTGCAGGTTAATACCTTTGGATTCAAACGACTTCCGTTACATTCAGGACATATGCCTTGCTTTACGACTTCTCTGTATCGGGATGCATTTTTCCCTGTAATTTCTTTCGACTCTTTCTTAAAAAAACTACGTTCAAAACGTGGTAAAATTCCTTCATATATACCTGTTTTCGGAAATCGAGGATCAGCCTTCGTTAGCTTCAATCCGTTTGCATAAACAAGATTATACCATTCTTCGTCTGTATAATCCCTTATCTTCTTATCGTTGTCAAACAGACCTGAATATACATAACGTGTCCAACGCCATCCGCCGACTTCAAATGTCGGAAACCTTATCGCACCCTCATTTAACGACTTTTTTTTATCTATCAATTCATCCAAATCGACAATACTCGTTTTACCCAAACCTTCGCAACAAGAACACATCCCTTGAGGATTGTTAAATGAGAAAACAGTGGAATGACCGACAAATGGAGTTCCTATACGAGAAAACAATAATCTTAAAAGTGAATATATATCGGTGATTGTTCCGACAGTTGAACGGGCATTTCCTTCTATCTTTTTTTGATTGACAATAATTGCTACAGCTAAGTTTTCTAAACTATCAACATCGGGTTTCCCATATTGCTGTAACCGATGACGAATAAAGCTATCATAAGTTTCATTCAAGAGTCTTTGCGATTCGGCTGCAATTGTATCAAATACCAATGATGTCTTGCCAGAGCCGGATACTCCGGTAAATACGGTTATCTTCTTTTTGGGTATTCTGACAGAAATATCCTTCAGATTATTCTCCCTTGCACCCTTGACTATGATTTCATTTTTACTCATATTATGAACTTTATTTTTGTAAAGGTAATAGGTTCTAATATATTGAACAATAAGGGATAAATCTTTCACCCCATGATAAATTTATCCCTATTTGACTAATAAATGATTATCTTTGTAATAGAATAAAAAAGAGGAAAAATTATGTATATAAAGAAAAATCCGATGGATTATTCCGATTGTTCAGTACGTATTGCAATCGATATTTTATCCTCAAGTTGGAATGCGTGGCTGATATCGGAAATAGATAAAGGCGTTGTAAGACCATGCGACTTACAGCGTAGTATAAGTGTTGCCCCAAAACGTGTGTTGACAAAACAATTAGGGGAATTGGAAAAGATGGGGATATTGAAAAAGAAAATATATCCGGTACTACCAATGAAGGTTGAATATTATTTGACAGAAGCAGGTAAAGAGTTGATCCCAATCATTGACCAGTTATGGCAATGGGGTGATAAATACAAAGAAGGTTTCTTAAAGATCTAAAAGTGAATGATTTATAAAGATTGAAAGTTTATTGCTTATTAGCAAATATAAATTGTTAGTGATATAAATAGACGTATATGAGACTTTATATTTGTTCTTTTATTAATGATAGAGGTATTAGCACATTAGTCATTTGATATGTATAAATTAGATACACCCATAATTCCTTTTTGGGCAGAAAATAGTGGATTTATTAGAGGTCGAGATCCGTTGGGTATTCAAAATAGTTCAATAACTGTTTATGGAAGACTTCTACCTGGAATGACAAACTTGACTGGAAGAATTCGATATTATAGTTTCTATTGTTGGCTCTTAGATGAATATGATAAACTTTCTACGAAAAAAGAAAAAGCCAATATTCAATCTCAATATAATTTTATTAGAAGAGCAGAATTGATCATGGCTTTTCTCATGGCGATAAAAGAGCCTCATTATACGAATGTACCAGGAAGCGACTACGCCTTTAAACACAAACAAGATGAAATTTATTCTCTAATTGAAGGAGCAGATAAGCCAGGCAAAGAATTATATTGGGATTATAAATCTGGAGCATTAGGTCAATATTATGCAGGTTCTCTTATTAATCTAGAATTAATAGAGGTTATAGAAAAATATTTTCATATAAAGCCCAAGGGACAGCAACTAGCGGAAGCATTCCGCTTTGCAATACCTGATAATGAAAGAGTTTATTTTCTCGAATTAATAAATAGAGGTATTTGTGTTTTTAAGGATTTTGATAAAATAATTTCTTTCCGACTCAATAATTTAATAGAGTTAAGTAAAGAGTGGTCATCTCTGAATAGTCTGTTATTAGAGCAGGATGGAGAAAATTTTAAAACAAGGGATGGTAGATTTTCAAATAAGAGGGTTGAAACTATAAAATTGTATTTACAATCGAAAATAGAGGGAGTACCTCTGAATCAATTTACTCGTTGGGTATTCGATAATATTTCGCAAGATGTAGATCCCAATTCATCAACATTTGGATGGTTTTACTATTATCTTAACGAGGCTGTTCATTATGCTCTTTCTTCGATATTTTGGGCATTTTTGTTTAATTCAGAAGGGATAATTTTAGAATTTGATACTTACCTAAAAAAAATTGAGTCAGAAACTATTAAAAAGACCTTTACCTTGTTCCAGATTAATAGTGAGAAATCTTTAAAAGATTGCTTAGATTTGATAGAATATAGAAGTATTCCAGATGGACTGGCTGAAATCAAAAATGCTGTAAAAAACGAAGAGCCATACTATGTAGTAAGCAAATCAGCCTTAATCTTAATGATGATATACAACTTTATAAAACCATACCAAAGTCAGATCAAAGAATTTGAATTTAATAATTATATTGACTCCCAAAAAGGAAATTTATCTAGCCATCTTGATATATACATTACTAAGAGTTTAAATGTAAACTATCGTCAATACTTAGATGGAATTGTTAAAACTTTGATTAATGATCATATGGCAACCGCTTACAGAAAAATGGGTAACGGTGAAGCAAGTCTATTAAAGTTCCTTATAGAAGATCGATGTATTGTTCATATCGAAACTATAGTGCCACGAGGAACTACTCCTCGAATTCAATCATTGCATAATTTCTTATTTGATTTAGGTTATATTGATACAGAAGATACTCTTACAGCACTAGGACGAGAATTATTGAATAGATTATGAAGGAGCGTAAAATATATAAAGAAATTCCCGGAGGGAAGAACAGCTTTCATTCAGCAGTTCTAACTACATATTCCTTTAATTTTCATCATTTTGAGGGACAGGTCTTAAGAACTCTAAAGGAGAAATGGATAAGCAGTGTAAATATTCTTATGGATCAAAACATGCTTAATTATTCATTAGGAGTTGCCTCTAATTACCTTAAAAGCATTAATCAAGCATATGCCATAAATGGGATTAAATCTTTAGGAGCATTTCATCCTAAAATCAATTTCTTCATAGGTGATAGCTGTTTGCTAGCAATATTTGGTTCGGGAAATATAACTCCTGGTGGGCATGGCAAGAATCATGAAATATTTTCCGGATTTTATGCTGATTCTAATGATAAAACAGACCTGCCACTACTTCTCGAACTGTGGGAGTATATTATTGGTTATGCTGGACAAATGGATGGATATTCTTCAGAAAGAATATGCGAAACTATAACAAGATGCTGTGATTTATTTTTAACTAAAAAAATCATAAAACATCAATTTCACTATCTTTCCGATGATTTTGATGCTGCATTATTATATAATGAAATAGATTCTAGTATTCTGCATCAGCTCTCAAATCTTATACCAGCTAATGAGATAGAAGCTATTACAATTGCTTGTCCGTATTATGATGAAGATGGAGCTTTATTAAAGAATTTATGCCAATTATTCCCGAATTCTAAATTAAATATATATTTACAAGAGAGAGAAGGCTTACCTCCAACAAAGATAAATGTAGACGAAAGAATTGTTTTTTATGATTTCGACAAAACTACCAGGGGCAAAGTGAAAATTAATTCTTCACTAGATCGAAGAATGTTACATGCTAAAATTTTTCATTTCAAATCTCCCCAAAAAGAATATTGTTTAATGGGTAGTGCTAATGCAACAAAGGCAGCAATGGGGTCTTTAGACTCTCCCTATCGCAATGACGAACTATGTGTATTATACGCTTCTTCTTCTTTTGATTTCTTGAAATATATAGGGATTAATAAAGTTCGGAAACCAATAAAAGACATTTCTGTATTATCTCGGACAAATTATTATGGAGATAATGCACCTACTGTATATAATAAGACTAAACAGATCCTAAAATCCATAGATTTAGAAGGACGGCAACTTAAAGTATATGTTAATTCGAAACATATACCAACAGAACAATGTTATCTAACTGCATTTAGAGAAGATGGACTTGAATGCTTCTCTTTTCCTATAAATGGCTTAGAGGAGGAGAGTTTTAAATTCATATTGCCTTCAGAATACTCTAGTCCTGATCAATTACCTCAATATTGCGCTTTCGTTAATGTAAACGGTGATATTATTTCAAATAAACAATTAGTCAACAGAATTGATAAACTTAAAAATACAAATCCTGAAAAAAATCTACGTTATATACGTGAAATAATAAGTAAGGTCGAAGTAGGAGAGTTTAATGAGTTAGAAATTGCCGATTATCTAATTCAGTTATATAGAGAAAATACTCAAATAACACAAATATCAACAAATAATGGTTCTCACAAGACTAAACAAGAAATCACTGAAATAAATATCCCAACATTAAGTTATGATGAAGCAATCGCAGCCTCAAGCGATATTTCTACCTTGCCTAAAATAGTTTCTGGACATATAACCTCAAGATTATGGCAAAGTCTAGAATATATTTTTGAGAGTAAGAGCAATGCGATATCGGATGAATTAATGGAAGAAGAAGAGGAAGCTTCAACGACTGACAGCAAAGCTAGAAAGATTGAAGAAAAGGAGTATAGTCACAATTGTATAAAAGTTGGTAATGATACGAATCGACCTTTTAACATTGTAAAGAAGCTTACAGAAAAATATTGTTTTGATTTAAGACGGGCACAATCTAAAGAAGAGCACGTTATTGGTATAGTTGATTATTTACGTTTCTTATTAAGTTCACATACTATTACTACTATTTGTCTCTTTAATGAGTATACTTCATTTCCCAAGAATACTGATATTACTGGTTGGCAGAAAAAAATACATTATTTATATCTAGATTCAATTCTATCCATCTTAAAAGAATTTTCATTATTACATCATCGTCGAAAAACAGCAAAGTATACAAGCAATCATGATGATTTAATCTTTCGCCATAATGACCTTCTAAATAAAACTTTATATCATATTCTTCTTGATGCAACTTTGGCTTATAATATTCAGGAAAAGCATAATCCTATTATCAAAGAGCAGATTATTCTTTATTGCTTAAACATTTTTAATAAATGTGGTTTGCCTAATGATGGTCTAAAAGATTATATAGAAAAATTATCTGTAGTCAATGGTAATGTTTTCCATCCTCCACATGTATTGAAGATGTTGGATGAAATTATCGCTATAAGTAGAAACGGGACATATAAAGAAATAGAGAAGCTAGGAATATGTAAAATTGATAGTATTCAAGGAGATAGATATCGAGTAAATACAATCTATAGTAATAGCTATAGTTTTGTAAGTAAGAAAGATGTGAATGATTTTGCCTTATAGGTAATATTCTCTATTTTTTTTAATTAAAAAGTTTTAAGCATGAAGATTAGTGCAAGGTGCAAGTATCTATATATAGAAGCTTGCACCTTGCACTAATTTAAAACATTGTGATTCAAAGTATTTATTTGTCTAAAAAAATATGTAACTTTGAACCCAAGATATATGCAGACAAGCATAGGTCAAATATAATACTCCCTAAAAATCATACCACTGGTTAAGCTTAATAAAAATGATTAAATTTGACCAATGATTAAAATGATGAAAACAAGGAAGAAACACAGTGCAGCTTTCAAGGCACAGGTT
>JBAYFA010000048.1:0-7626 GCA_041667425.1 Bacilli bacterium | reverse complement strand
TTCCTTTTTGATTAGAAAGTAATCGTCCTTGATTGACAAAAGTTAACCCGTCGACATCTTTAGACGGAGCAATATGATTAATAATGACTTGCTCTTCTAAATGTTTTGGTAAAGGAAGTTGAACTAAAATTCCATGAATTTTCGGATCCTCGTTCGCTTCTTGAATTCGCATGATAATATCTTTTTGCGGAATATTTTCATCTAATATAATGGTATCTGTTTGAATACCAGCATCCTTACATGCTTTTTCTTTTGATGCAACATAAATTTGACTAGCTGGATCTTTTCCAACTAAAATTACTAATAATTTAGCAGGAGTAGGAAGAGTTTGGGCTTCTAACTTCACTTGTGTTCTAATGTGTTTTGCTAATTCTTTTCCATCTAATATATACATATTTCACCTCACATTAATCCAAATATTTCATATTGATCATTTAATTCAATAACGGTTGCTTGCGGGGTTTTTCCTAACCCTGGCATCGTCATAATCGCGCCTGTTAAACAAATAATAAAATGACTTCCCGTAGCCAAACGCACGTCTTTTACGTGAATATTAAAATCAGTTGGACGACCAATTAATTTGGGATTATCCGATAATGAATTTTGCGTTTTTGCCATACAAATGTAAAAATTTTTATGTTTACTTGCTTGAATATCCGCAATCGCTTTAGCTGCTTCATCACTATAAGTGACCCCCGTAGCTCCATATGCTTTTTGAGCAATTTTTTCGATTTTTACAACAATATCATCCTCTAATTCATACAACGGATGATAGGCTTTATCTGATAAATTTTCTAAAACTTTATGTGCTAAATCAACGCCACCAAGGGACCCTTTTCCATACACTTCGCTCAAACTCAAGACCACTTTTTTGGAATCTGCCCACTCGTTCATCACACGAATTTCTGCTTCCGTATCAGACCCAAACCGATTGAGTGCTACCACTGCGGGCAACCCAAATTCATGAATGGTTTCTAAATGCTTTTCAAGATTAGTAATCCCTTTTTTTAATGCCTCTGTGTTTTCTTCTGTTAAGTTTTTAAGACTCACTCCACCATGATATTTTAAGGCACGAATGGTTGCAACCACCACTACCAAATTAGGATGAAGTCCTGCTTCACGACATTTGATATCTAAAAACTTTTCAGCTCCCAAATCCACTCCAAATCCCGCTTCGGTCACAACATAATCACTGATTTTAAGGGCGAGTTTAGTTGCTTGAATAGAGTTACATCCATGAGCAATATTAGCAAACGGTCCCCCGTGCACAATCATTAAATTATTTTCTAATGTTTGAACTAAATTGGGTTTTAGTGCATCCTTTAATAAGACCATTAATGATCCAACAATTCCTAAATCACCAATCGTCACTGGCTCATCATTTAATGTTTTTGCCACTTCTGTTTCTGATAATCTTTTTCGCAAGTCAGCTATGTCTGTTGCCAAACATAAAATAGCCATAATTTCACTGGCAACACTAATATTAAATCCGTCTTGACGAATAATTTCTTTTTTACTGCTTTGACCAACCGTTATTTCTCGTAGAGCACGATCATTTAAATCCATACATCGTTTCCACGAAATTTTATTAGGATCTATTTGAAGATCATTCCCTTGATAAAGATGATTATCTAAAATCGCACTAACCAGATTATTAGCCGCCGTGACCGCATGAATATCTCCCGTAAAATGAAGGTTTAATTCGGCCATGGGATTGACTTGCGCATATCCTCCACCAGCAGCGCCTCCTTTTACACCAAAAACAGGACCTAAAGAAGGCTCTCTTAGGGCTCCAACAGAGCGTTTCCCAAGACGATTTAAAGCATCCACTAATCCAATGGTAGTCGTTGATTTTCCTTCACCAGCCGGAGTTGGAGTTATGGCTGATACCAAAATTAATTTCCCATCTTTTGCATCTTTTAAACGGTCAAACGCTTGATGTTCCACCTTCGCAATATAATAGCCATATGGAAATAATAAACTCTCCTCTAGATCATATCGTTTAATAATTTCACGAATTGGCTTCATATGACTTTGCTTAATAATATCGATATCGGATAACATAGCATCCCTCCTTTTAACATTATTATACAACAAATTTGTAAAAAATACTATTTCTTTTTATAAATTAATACGGTATAATATGGGTGCGCTCTCATAGGCCAACGGTAGACCGCAGCAATGGTAATGCTGAAATCGAAGTTCGATTCTTCGTGGGAGCACCATTTAAATTCACTACTAATCTAGTGAATTTTTTTAATTTATTTGAATATATTTGTTATTTTCAAAATAAAACTGACCTCACAAAGATAAACACTTTGCAAGGTCAGTTATTTATTTTATTCCACTTTTTTGAACAACAAATGCCCCTTGTTCCCACGTCATAATATATTGATAATTAGGTTCAATTTGACCTCGAAGAATATCTTTCGCTAATTCAGTTTCAATGTATTTTTGAATAAATCGTTTGAGGGGTCTTGCTCCATATTCAAACGAAAAACTACTCTCTAATACATAGTCTTTCAACCGGTCAGAAAATTCAATATTATATCCTTCTTTTACTAATCGACTCTTTAAAATTTGTAGGTCTTTTCCAACAATAAGTCGTTGTACTTCTTTCGTTAATGGTTTAAAAATAACCACTTCATCAATTCGATTTAGAAATTCAGGTCGGAACGTTTTCTTCAGTAATTCCATGACAGTTGCCTGCCCTTCTCCTTGAAGCAGAGCTTCACTTCCTAAATTAGAGGTCATAATAATAATCGTGTTTTTAAAATCAATCAGACGTCCTTGAGAATCAGTTAGACGCCCTTCATCCATAATTTGTAAGAGAATATTAAATACGTCTGTATGCGCTTTTTCAATTTCATCGAACAAAACAATTGAATAAGGACTTCTTCTCACTTTTTCTGTTAATTGTCCACCTTCTTCATATCCCACATATCCTGGAGGTGCCCCAATTAATCGTGACACACTGAACTTTTCCATATACTCACTCATATCAATTCGAATAATATGTTGTTCACTATCAAACAAAGCATCCGCCAAACTGCGAGCAACTTCGGTTTTTCCAACACCTGTTGGACCTAAAAACATAAACGATCCTATCGGACGATTTTCATCTTTAATACCTGCTCGTTGACGAATAATAGCATCGCTTACTAATGTAATAGCCTCATCTTGACCAATCACTCGTTTGCTTAATATTTCTTTTAACCCCAATACTTTTTCACGATCACCTTTCATGATTTTCGATATCGGAATATTGGTATTTTTAGAGATAATTTTTGATACCATTTCACTCGTGACCACTTCTGATAATAAATTATTATCTTTATTCTTTGCTTCAATATCACCCATTTTTTTCTCTAAAGATGGGATTTCACTATATTTCAATTCACTTGCTCGACGATAGTCTCCATGATTTAAAGCCGTATCCAATTCAAATTTTAATTGATCTATTTTGGTTCTTAATTCTTTATGAAGATTAATCTCTTTTTTCTCTTCTTCCCATTGCTTTTTCATGTCTTTTTCTTGACGTTTTACATCATCTAACTCTTCTAATAATTTTTCAAGACGATTATGACTGGCCATATCTTTTTCTTTTGATAGGGCTAATTTTTCAATTTCTAATTGCGTAATTTTTCGCGTCAATTCATCTAATTCAGATGGCATCGAATCAATTTCAACACGAATAGAGGCACACGCTTCATCGATTAAATCGATGGCTTTATCGGGTAAGAACCGATCAGTAATATATCGACTAGATAGCGTCGCTGCCGCAACAATCGCATTATCCATAATTCGTACCCCATGATGGGCTTCAAATTTATCTTTTAATCCTCGCAAAATACTAATCGTATCTTCCACAGTTGGCTCTAAAATCATCACTTTTTGAAAACGACGTTCCAGGGCTCTATCTTTTTCAATATACATTCGATATTCATTCAAAGTAGTTGCTCCAATGCAATCAATTTCACCACGAGCAAGCATAGGTTTTAACATATTCCCAGCATCCAACGCTCCATCAACTTTGCCAGCTCCAACAATTAAATGAATTTCATCAATAAATAAAATAATTTGTCGATCACTTTCTTTAATTTTTTGTAACACCGCTTTTAACCGTTCTTCAAATTCTCCTCGAAATTTAGCTCCAGCGACGAGTGATCCCATATCAAGTTCATAAATAGTTTTATTTTTTAAAGTCAATGGAACATCATCTTTTACGATTCTCATGGCCAACCCTTCAATAATGGCGGTTTTTCCAACTCCAGGTTCTCCAATCAAAATAACATTATTTTTAGTTTTACGCGCCAATACTTGAACAATCTTTCTAATTTCTTCATCACGACCAATTACCGGATTCATTTTCCCTTTTTTTACTTCATCCGTAATATCTCGACCATACTTTTGTAAGATATCTTGATCTTTACTATAATCTATTGGCATTTCCATAAGTACACCTCTTTCAAAATAAATTAGCACTCCACTGTTTGGAGTGCTAATTTTATTATACTACGTTTACAAACTTTGTCAAGAATAATCCTTTACTTTTCTGTTAAAATTGTAATATCTACGCCATTACTAATAACGGTAATGGTTCCATTATCTTTTGATTGATAAATTTGAGCTCCCACCGCTTCTAAACGAGTTAAGGCATCAATATGTGGGTGATTAGTAGAATCAGGGGCTGTCGTAATCAGCGCATAAGTGGGAGAAACAGCTTCTAAGAAAGAATTGCTACTTGCCTCATCACTTCCATGGTGGCCCACTTTTAACACATCACTGGCTAAATCAATTCCACTGGCTAATGCCGTATACTCTCCATCTTTTGATGATGCAAATCCTGCATCTCCCATAAATAAAAAGCTTGTATTTAAATAAGTCAGTTTTACGCACACACTTGAAATATTAGGATTACTTTCATTTTCAATTTTTTGAACTGCTACCACTTGCAATAACAAACCCACTTCATCAATGATTTTATCTCCTACCTCAACAGTATAAATAACCAATCCTGCATCGGCAATGGCTTGCATAATTTGTAAATACATAATATTGGTTCGAGTAGACCCCGACCCATACATATTCAATACATTATAATTGTCTAAAAGTGTTGGAATTAAATCATAATGGTCAGCATGATTATGGGTCAATATAAAATAATCAATGGTTGTAATTTGATATCGAATAAGTGTGGAATTAATTTGATCCCACGAATCAGATCTTGCTTTTCCACAATCAATCATTAAAACCTCATCATTGGGAAGTTGAATTAAAATAGCATCGCCTTGACCGATATCAATCACATCAACAATCAACTGTTTTTCTTCACCCATGCCAACGGTTACAACCATGATCTTATTGGATGTGGTTCCAACAATAGTAACGGTTGTTTCGCCATGGCTAACTCCCACAATTCGCCCCTCATCGTCTACACTGGCAACACTAGGGTCCTCACTCGTATACTCTAAAAATCCAACGTAACGAATAGATTCATTAATTTCTAAATAAATAGCATCAGGAATCCCGGCAAATTCATCCAAAGGTTGACTACACCCAACCATCAATAAAAGTAATGCAACAAACCAAAATAACCCCAATTTTTTTATCATTTCTTTTTCCGATCTTTAAAAGATACAAATAATTTTGAAGTCAGTTCATCAATTTCTTTTTTCAATGCATCTGACGGTGGTAATAATTCGATAATTTGACCATTTTCAACAGTAACTTGCATATCGATTTTTACATTTTCTGGAAAAACATCCATTGGAAAAACATCTTTGGTTCGATCATCATATATCACGATGACTGAATTGTTTTCTATCATTTCAACAAATCCTTTTTTCATATCATTCTCCTATTAAGATGGGACTTTCTCAGTCGTATAAGATAGGTCAAACCCATCTGTCGTAAACAAAACCGTCCCATAATCTTTGCTTTGTAATATCGTAGCCTCAATCGACGCTAATCGATCCAAGGCAGAATTATGTGGATGACCAGTTGAAGTCACTTGTGCCGTGGTAATAATGGCGAATAGGGGCGTAACTGCTTGTAAAAAAGAAGTTCCACTTGCATACATTGAGCCATGATGTCCCACTTTTAACACATCACTATTGAGATCAATGCCACTAGCAAGGGCGATGGGTTCTCCGTCTCCCGGATCACTTCCAGCATCCCCAGTTAACATAAATGATCGATTGTAATACGTTAATTTGGTCATCACTGACGAGTAATTAATATCTTCATCTTCTTCAACCACTTGAGTTGCCACCACTTGTAGGGTAAGAGGACCCTCATCAATAATAAAGTCTCCTGTTTTCAAAACCTCCACGGTCAGTCCTGCATATTCAATAGAACGCATAATCATTAAATATTGTGAATTATATCGAACTGACCCAGATGAATAAATATGTTTGACCTCATAAGAAGCAATTAACTCCGGAACATAGTAATAATGGTCTGAATGATTGTGCGTAATAATTAAATGATCAATCACTTGAATGTTTTCTCTAGTTAATATTTCCTCAATATGAGCCCATGAGGGATATTTTTCATCTCCCATCGTCGATTCATAATCAAGACCACAATCAATCATCAATACTTCCTCATTCGGAAGAATGGCAATCATACAATCCGCTTGTCCAACATCAACAAAATAAACTCGCATTGAACTTGGGTCAAGAATAACTTCAATAGCGATTGAAGTGCGCTTAGTATTGGCCGCTTCAATATAAATCGTCGTCTCTCCCGGTGCATTGGCGGTAATTAACCCTAATTTCGATATCGAAACTAACTGTTTTGGATCCCGATAAGTTAGATCTTCTCCTATGGGATGCGTCACATTCAACTGATACGTATCCCCTACTCGAAGGATGATTTGTTCTGTTTCCAAATTTATTTCATATTTAGGTTGACACCCTACTAGTAACAAACCCATCATTATCATGCAAATAAAAATAATCTTTTTCATCATATACTCCTAATATACATGTATTATAACATAAAATGCCAAGAAAGTCTTGGCATTCAGTGTTAAATTTTATTCTCTATACTCGCTTTTACAAACCCCATAAACAATGGATGAGGTCGAGTAGGGCGTGATAAGAATTCCGGATGGAATTGACACGCAATAAACCATGGATGATTTTTTAACTCAATTGTTTCAACAATATTACTATCTGGATTAATCCCACTAAAAATTAAATCTGAATCTTCATACATACAGGTATAGGAATTATTAAATTCAAACCGATGGCGATGACGTTCATGAATGATTTCTTGTTGATAGGCGTCCTTAATTTTAGTGTTTTCTTGTAATACACATTTAAAGAGGCCCAATCGCATGGGATTGCCGATTCCTTTTTCACTATATTTTAAATCAATCACAGGCATCACAGCATTTTCATCAAATTCACGAGAGGTGGCTTTTTTATACCCTAATACATTCCTAGCAAATTCTATGACGGCCAGTTGCATTCCCAAACATATTCCTAAATAAGGAATTTTATTAACTCGTGCGTATTCAATGGCTGTGATTTTTCCATGAACAGCACGTTCTCCAAACCCACCTGGAACAAGTATTCCGTCCGCATCTTTTAAATAATCTTTAATATTATCAGGGGT
>JBAYFA010000047.1:0-7710 GCA_041667425.1 Bacilli bacterium | reverse complement strand
TTGATATTGTTTTATTTCTTCTATATAATGCATAACGAATCCTTTTCTAGCAGTACTTCTACCAATCCGCTAGGTTCTACAAATGGATGAGTATATTCTTTTTCATGAGTTTTAGTGTTAATCCACACGACTTGATTTGAATTTTTATTAGCAGAAATAAGGTAGGTTTCATCATGAGATAAAATCATATGACGAGAGTGTTGACCAAAAGTCGGAATATGTGATTCCAAAATAAAATTATTATCAACAACCCGAAAACAAGCAATGGTATCATCCCCACGATTTGATACATAAAGATGTTCTTCATTTCGATCAAAACAAAGAGTCGCCCCATAAGAGAAAGGGTTCAAAGTTGATAAAGTAGAATGACCAGCAATGAAAGAACCACTCGCCCCATCAATACACATCACTTGATTTGAATATTCCGTTACAACGAATAGGCGTGTTCCTTGTTGATTCCATAATGCATGTCGAGGCCCACACCCTTTAGGTAAATATAAGTCACGTTTAAGATGCATAGAAGCCGCATCATAGATGCCAATTCGGTCTTGTGAGATATTGACCACCGCCACCTCATCTTCTTTAGGGCTAACCCCAAGCCAATGAGGCCGTGATAATCCTTGTTCAGAATGGTCACCAATCGTAACCCAAGCCTGAGTAAAATACCCTTCTTTCACCGATACGTAGCCAATCGTTCCATCATGATAACTGGCTCCCAAAAGACGATTAAAGCGATGAGAGTAAGCAAGATGCGTTAAAGTTGTTCCAACCAGTATTTGTTCATCCACTCTCACAAAATGATTATCTACAATCTTAAAACTGATGAGTTTGAGTGCTAACGCTTGTTCATACGTATAAAAATAAACTCCATCACTGATGATAAAACTCGCTTTTTCAAGTTTCATTTCATCTAAAACAGTTAGGTAATGATTGCAAATTTGAATTAATTGAATGACTTGTTGATAACCCGTTATAATAAATTTCATACATCCTCCTCATAGTAAAAGACCTTTGATTGGTTAGCCAGTTGTTTTCTTTCCCCGACAATACGTATACGCTCGTCCCAATTTTCCATCTTGATATATAAGGTTTAACTCTTTTAAAACACTAATGGCTTCCTGACTACGACGAAGGGTAAGCTTTGTTGAAGTGGAAAAATCACGAACCGTAAAGGATCCAGACAAAGATGATGGAATGAGCAATTGATAGTCTTCAGCAGTATCAAAATAAACTTCATTAATTAATTGAATCGGAAATCGTTCTTTACGAGAAGAGCCTTTTTTATGATCACGACTCCATCCATTTAGCAATCTAGTCTCTTCCAAATCCAAGAGTATTATACAACACGTAAGGTTGGGATGGGATAAAAACCATTTGATTTTATATAATTCTTTAAAAAAATCATACACGCTTCCCACTTTTGGACTCTTACGACGATCATTTAATTCTCCAGTAGCATCCTCTTCCCATCGAATCCATTTTTGATGGGCCATAGGATAGACGAGTAAGACAGGATAAGATGAACAAAACGCAGTCAACTTATCACGAATTTTATTAAAATTTCCTGTTTGAATTTCAATAATGGACCGTCCATTAAAAATATCAGCAATATAGGGGTCTACTTTTACTTCATGAAACTCCTCATTGGGTTCAAAGTAATATTTCAAAGCACGGTGTAGCAATTTTTCCTGATAGGTTCCAATGCCCCGGCTTGTTTGATCTTGTACTTGAAGCGTAGCGACAATGTTTAAAAAACGTTGGTTATCCACAGTCACGACCTCCTCATTATTTTTCATTATACCATATTTAGACCATTAAAAAAACTCTTTTTCAAGAGTTTTTAAAGATTGATGGTCAATCCCGTTTCAAGTCGATGCAAGTGATCTCCCATTCGTTTTTTAAGTTGACGATAGGGTTCTTCTCCTGTACAATGACCTGTATAGTAGATGGCATTACTTTTCAATAAAACATCGGCAATAGCATCAATAGTATCAGTTGATTCTTGATGCATACGACCACTTAAATGGAAACCACCAACAACTACATCCGGATATTTTCCTTTTAACGATTTAACATATTCAATAATATTTAAAATACCCTGATGAGCACATCCAGCTAACAAAATAAGCTGATCATCCTCTTGAATCAAACAACTTTGTTCATGCAAAAAAGGATCATCTTCAATCTTTCCATGATAATTCCATTTCAAAGATTGATTTGCAATTGGAAGCGGATAAAGATGAGGGGGACTTGCAAATAATTGAATTCCCGCATCAATAAAAAATCTTTTTCCAGTTAATATGACAGAAGAATGATGTTTAAATTGAGGATCAAGACCAATTGAATGCAATTCTTCTCCTCTTTGAGAATACAGTGGTTGAAATGCAAGATGATGAATGAGTACTTCTGCATGATCATTAATCTTGAAAAAGGTTGAAAGTCCACCCCCATGATCATAGTGTCCATGAGATAAAATCAAAAATTCAACTTTTTTTTAATCAATATTCATTTTTTTTGCATTGCTTGCAAATAATCCCGTCGCACCCACATCAAACATAAAGGTACGATCATTGACCTCACAACACAAGCTCAATCCATGTTCACAGTCATATCCTGAAATAGATGTTTGATCAATTGTTAATACATGGATAATCATAATGTTCCTTCAACCCTTCCCAATTTTTACTATTCCTTATTTTTCAACTGTTTTTCAATAGCGTCTAGTTCTGCTTTCAAAAAATTTCTTTCTTGTTCTAAAACTGCTTTGTCATTGATTGGTGCGTATCCAGTTCCATCGAATGGGCGTCTAAATCCACGTCCACATCCACGTCCTAGATTCCGTCCACATCCAAAGTTTCCATAACCAGGTGCTCCATTTGGATTAACACAAGGTCCCATACCTCTTCCTGTTGCGGGGCCACTTCCTAGTGGGCCTGTTCCATCGCGTCTTGGCATTTGCTTCACCTCCTCTATAATTGACATATGTCACTTACTCTTATAGTATACAGCATTTATTGACATATGTCAATAACTATTATAAAGTTTTTTAAATAATAACTAAAAAATAGACTATTTTAATCGATACGTATAAATTCCTTTGTATAATAGTACTTTTACCGTTGGATCTGTTTGTAAAGTTTGAAAAAGTGAAGTACAGTCAAGCCCTCCTCTCGTCTTCATAAAACTTTCAATTTCAAATTGATTCATTGGATGACGTCGGATAATACTTAAAATCGCCTGATAATCGTCTTCAATATCACTAAAGAACCCCTGAGTACTCAATAATTCAATGGATATCCCTCCTAGTAGTTCCACAGCCATTTCCATGCTTGCGTGATCCACTACTTTAACCTCTGCTTCCGCAGGAGGACGAACTGGAGTATTTAAATATAGACGACTATATTTAATTTCTTTTAATAGAGCTTGATATTTCTTCAAAGAATCGATATCATCATTAATACCCTTCATCAACATAATTTCTAGCCACAACTCACCTTGATATTCTTTTGAAAAAGTTTTTAACCCTTCAATTATTTTTAGAAAAGTGATAGATGGATGAGGTCGACTAATTTTCTTTAAAGAGGTCTCATCAAAGGCATCCATTGTCGGTAAGACGATATCAGCATGAAATAGCGCACGTCTTACCATCTCATCATATAATAGGGCCCCATTAGTAATAATAGCCACTGGTTTATTAGTTCTTTTTTTTAGTTCTATGATGAGTTCTTCTAATTCAAGATAAAGGGTTGGTTCGCCTTCACCAACAATTGAAACCACATCAAACGGTGTTTGATGTTGAAGAACAGCATCAAATTCCACAAGAATCTCTGCTACAGGAAAAAATGACTGGCGTTTGTTTGTCATGGGATTGGTTCGACCCAATTGACAATAAATACAAGAATAATTACAAGTCTTTTTTGGAATCGGACTAATTCCGAGCGAGCGCCCTAATCGCCGAGAAGGGATAGGGCCATACAAATATTTCATATTGATCCTCCAATTTATAATCTTTTATAAAGATGAAAAGGGACCATATAGTCCCTCTTTTAAGTACAAATAATACAATTAATGCATCAACAAGCAATGTGACTTTATAAAACGCCTGGTCCTCTTCCTCGGCCTTTTCTTTGGCCTTGACCTAAACCTTGGCCTTGACCTAAACCTTGGCCTTGACCTAAACCTTGGCCTTGACGACGACAACCGCGTCCACAACCAGAACCAGTTCCATCACACAGTTGATATTCTCCACCCTTTATAAATAATATTTTTTGATTAACGAGAGAATCTGATAACTTTCTTCTTGCTTCACTATAAATAGATTGAATCGTTGTTCGTCCGACCCCCATCTGTTGGGCACATTCTTCTTGTGTAAATCCTTCTAAATCAATAAGACGAATACACTCATATTCATCAAGCATCATATAAATAGGTGGTTGGTCTATTGCATTCCCATGAATAGGACCAAATTGGTCATGAGATGGAAGTGTACACACTTTTCTCCATTTAATTGGTCTTGGCATAGAAATTCTCCTTCACATTTTATATACTATTATTATAACACATTATTGACATATGTCAATATGAAATTTACATTCTAATAATTAAATCATCTTCATGTAAATTCTATCAGGTTACGTAATCACAATTAAATGGTAACTAGCCCACGAAAACCTCTAACCCCATAATATGATTCCGCACCATTGTGATATACAAAAACAGTATCATAGCGACAATCACAAAAAAGAGCTCCACCGAGTTTTCTAATATGACTAGGGGTTTTAACCCAACTTGATGTTTTAATATCAAAAGGTCCAAATGTTTGTAACATCCGATATTGCTCTTCTGTTAAGAGGTCAATTCCGATTTCAAGCGCCATATCTAAAGCATCATTTGTAGGCTTGTGTTCTTTTCTTCCGTCCAATGCATCACGGTCATAACAAACGCTTCTACGTCCTTTTGGGCTTTCAGCCGAACAATCAAAAAAAGTGTATTTGTCTTCCTTATCACTAAATTGGATGAGATCTGGTTCACCACCAGTTATTTCCATTTCATATAACGTCCTTAATTTCTCTTGGCTAGCTAGTAACAGACTTTTTACTCGTTCCCAATCAAGCCTTGGATGACGATCCATATGATGAGTAAAGCGAGTTTGCAAAATATCAAGTATTTCATTTTGCTTTTCCAACGATAGATGACGTTTTTCCATATTCATCTTAACACCTCTTACGAATTAATAAACTTTCTTTTATTTTCACGCTTTATTATAGTAAGAACCTGGAGCTGGCGTTTTAAAAATAATAATTTCAAGCGGTTCAACATGTTCATTTCGAACATTCATTTTCGTATCAAACGGAATCTCAAGCACGTTCATTGATGAATAGGTTTTAGTTTCTTCATCATTAAGTCTAATAGAAAGCGTTCCTCGTAAAACACTCATATAAACAGTCGCATTCGATTGATGAAGAGGAAGGCCTTCATATTGGGGAAAAATGGCATGCATATAATGTAAATGTTCATTAATAATAACTCTTTCAATAATCTTCTCATTCGTTTTGGTTAATTTAAATGTTTTTTCAATCATTATTTTCTCCTTTCTTTTCTACTAATCGCTTTTCGCCTTCAAGAGCCCGGATTGGTTTGATGTCTTGGGTGACCTCTAATGTCCCAAGGTAATCATGATGATGATCTCTGACGGCAAAATAACGAATATATACAAACTTATCTCCCATATTAATATAAAAATCTTCATGATCTTTTAAACCAGTTTTAAAACTATTAATAATTTCATCAACAATATGAACACTTTTAGGCGGATGACACATCGACACATGACGACCAATGACGGTCATCGGACGAACAAAAATTCGTTCTTTTCCTTGGGTAAAATATTTCACTTTCCCAAACTTATCTATAAAGGTTAAATCTAGTGGTAATGTATTTAACATCGCGTTTAGTTCTTGAGGAAACAAGAATCCAGCATCAAATGGAATCTCATTCTGATTTACCTCAGTAACCACGTCATTTGAATGGTCACTGTCGGTATTGGTCATCCAAGTCTCAGTCGGCGCCTCTAAAAAATATCCAAATTCGCCACTTCCTTGATCCGCCTTGATCCAATCAAAAATAGATAAAGTCTCGCTCAGTTTTGGCAACAAAATATTGTTTTCTTTTGTGACCATATCTATAATCTTAGTCAATGCCTCATCAATTTCTACTTTTAAATGTGTTAAATCGACTTCTTTACTATCCAGTTTTTCTTTAATCTTGTTTAACATCTGTCGAATCTCATCATCAACCGCCCACATGACTTGAGGAATGGACGTTATGTTCTTCTTTTCTAATCCTGGAAAAAATAAATATTCTTTTCTAGCATAATGCTTAGACACTTCCATAAGTCGTTCAATCCCAATCCGTAACATCAAGTGAGACATTGGATCGGTTTTATTTAAATAAGGTCTAATTTCCGCATCCATTAAACCGATAATTTTATCGTTTTCATCTTTGAATATTTTTGCAGGATGACCAGGAATGTCAACTACATCTTTTCTTTTATGAATATCGCTAATTGATCCATCAAATACGGCGGCATGGATGTCACAAAGACTTTGGATGGATTCAATAGACATGCCCTCATCAACAAGGGCTTGTTCCATTGCCACAATTTCATCGGTGGAAATTTCTTTGAAATCTTTTTTGAATATTTTTTTTGCTTCCTCTAAAGGCATGCCTTCATGAATTTGAATAATCAATTGCTTTAATTGCTGTTGTCTTACTTTTGAATTATTTATTAGTTCACTCATTTATAATCCTCCTTAATAATATAATAATACCCCAAATAGAAAATTATTGATGTGATTTGAATCACACTATAATAAAATATAGCGATTTTTTTCAACTTTTAAAATGCCTTTAGTCTCCATCAATGATAAATGTCGAGATAGGGTCTCACGTCTAATTCCAATAATATCAGCTAATACTGTTTTTGAAAATGGTAAGACCATTAATTTTGGAGACTCTAGTGAATATCCAAACTTTTTATGCAAATTTTGTAAAATATTGATAATTTTATCTTCTGTATCATTATTTCCAACCTGCGTCATTTGAAATTGGAAAAAGTGAGTTCTCGTAATGGCACAATTAATACAGTTATCCTTAAACAAATTATTTGATTGATAAGCTTTCTTGACTGCTTGCTTATCAATGACTTGAAGGTGAAGTGGGGTCAAAGCAGTCGCAAAGGCAATATAATGAGTTTGATTTTGAAGAACGGCCAGTAATGCAATAAAATCTCCAGGCCCAAAAATACTTAAAATCCGCTCATCTCCAGATTCAAGCAATCGATACATCTTGACATACCCTGTTTTAATTCGATAAACCCAACGAAGTAAATCTCCTTCAAGAAAAATAGTTTGATTGGCCTCATACTCTTTTTCCCCAAAAGGCAATATTTTATAAATACAATTTTTACAGTATTGTTTCATGTGGTTCTTCCTTATAGCTATTGAAAATGAATAAACATTCACCATCATGATCATAAAAATGATTATTCACTATCTCTTATAATTTTATCATGTTTAATTAAAAAATTACACTAATATGAATATTTTTTTAATTAATATCAAAATTATACGTTCTTTTCAAGATAAAGACTGATAAAAAGTATTATTCATATTGAAATATTTCCCATCATCGTGTATAGTAAATAATCTT
>JBAYFA010000046.1:0-7735 GCA_041667425.1 Bacilli bacterium | reverse complement strand
TCTTGAATATGCATAAAACCAGCTTTACCTTTGCTCCGAATAGACATAATTCGTCCGGCAACACTGACTGGTGCGTTCATTTCATGGAGTTCTTCTTTGGAATAGGCCTCATATTGGGTTTTAATCGTTTGAGAATTGGCCGTTCTTTCAAACCGTTGTCCGAAAGGATCGATTCCTTTTTCTCTTAAATCGGCCATTTTTTTCCGACGAACGAGTTCTTGATCGTTTAATTGATCGTTTAGTTCATATTCTTGTGCCATATTGTCACCTCTTTATTGTTAAATATTATACCATAATTTTATCAAAAAATAAACTGTTAATTCACATATGGTTTTAAAACTTCTGTGATGGCTGCATATCCTAAAAAGCTAATGTGTAATCCTTCAACGGTATATTCCTTTTTCAATAATCCATTTTCATCACGAAGAATAGAGGCTACATCCAAATAAGGAAGTTGTTGTTGCTGACAATAGGTATTTAACCAACAATTGATCGCATGAATGTCAGTGTTCTTTCGCCCAAGCATGATTGACTTACTATAAGGAGTTGCTTTCGCATTAACTGGATAAAGTGAAATGACATAAAGTTGTGTTTCTGGAAGACGAGTTCGGATGGTTTCAATAATTTTTTTAATATTATTAAAGATATATTCAGGTGGCTTGCGCTTGCCTAAATCATTGGTACCAATTTGTAAAAATAGTTTGGATGGTTCAAGGATTAGAACATTGTTTTCTAAACGCTTCAGGACTCCATCTGTGGTATCTCCGGCAATTCCACGATTATATACATCACATCCATAAAAGAATTCATCGACTGGATAAAACTCAGTTAAGGAATCTCCTAAAAAGACAATTCCATGAAGAATAGCATTCCTGTTTAAATTATTAAAAATTTGAACCTTGTCTTCTCCCACTTTATTAACATAACGAATGACATAAAATATTAGACCAATTAAGGTTGAAAATGAGAGGCCAAACCCCACCATTAATAAGATGAAAAATAAAGTATTAACTTGTATTAGAACCATTGATATCAATCCTCCATATACTATTATCATATCATATTTTGCTCGGTTTACCAACCATAAAGAAAAAATATTAATGAAGTGTGAATATAATAAATAAAATTAATGTAGGATATCCCAAAATTGAATTGCTAAAAGGGGGAAAATATGTTATAATTTAAAAGAAAATAAAAGGATTATTGGAGGAATTCATGGAATTATTGTATATATCATTGGCGGTAATGCTTCTCCTTTTATTTTATTATCGTGTTATCGCGCCAATCCGTTTAGAAAAGAAAATAATTGATTTATTGGGTCCTCTAGAAGAGCAAGGGTTTGTGTTAACTGTTGAAAAAAATCAACCTTATCAATATGCCCTGGAAAGCCAAGACCGATTATTTCTCATATATGTTTGTTCTATTCCTTCTAATTCAACAGTAACGATTAATTCCAAAGAAACGTGGAGTTTGACGTGGGGAGGTAATCCAAGGAATAAAGGACGGGCTTATCCCAATCAACGATATTTGATGGAACTTACGTCTTTTTTGAAGCGTGAATTTAAGTTTGATAAACCCACACAAAAGATTATTATTTTATATCCCTATACAGAAAACATATTACGATACTTAAATGAATCAGAATTAGAAATTATTCATTCACAAGATTCACCATATGGATATAAAGTGATGATGGCAAATACTTTTATAAATGATTTTATGAACATATTAGGAGGTTCACAATGAAAAAATTTATAGCAATCTTATTATTGGTTTTAATGGGGGTAATGTTACCAGGTTGTAAAACCACTGCTAGTACGTATGATATTTATGCATCTATTTATCCTATTGAATATTTAGTAAAACGCATTGTTGGGGAACACTTAACAGTGGGATCTTCTTACCCCCGAGGAGCAGATGTTCATGAATATGAACCGCCAGCCAATCAAATCGTTCGAATGTCTCGAAGTAAAGTACTATTTTACATCGGAGCAAACCTAGAAGGGTTTTTAGTGGATGCTGCTAGTTCTACTTTTGAAAACAGTGGGTGTGAGTTGGTTGAACTAAGTACGTATGTGGAGTTGGTTAATTTTTCTGATGCTCTGCATCAGGAAGGACATGACGACATTGCTGATCCTCATATTTGGTTAGATCCAATGCGCATGGCAACGCTCGCAGCCGTTATTCGTGATAAGGTCATATTGATTGATCCTGATCATACCAGTGATTATGAGGTGAATGCCACTGCTTTAATCCAAGACCTAGATACTTTAGACGAAACTTATACCAATTTACTCGATCAATCAAACTATAAAAGTAAAACGATTGTTGTTGATCACGATGCCTATGTTTATTGGGAAGAGCGGTATGGTATTGAGCGTATTCACACGCGGATTGAAAATCATAGTTGTGAGATTATTCCAAGTGAATTTTCAAAGAACGTCGAGTTAATCTTGTCTTTGGGTATCAAGTATATTGTTGTAACTAAAAATGAGTCCTCTTGTCCAGTTGTTTCACAGTATGCAGAACAAGCTGGATTGACGATTGAATATATTCACAGTCTTGCCACGATTACTAATGCGGAAGAAGCCAGTGGCCTTGATTATTTAGAAATTATGTATCTTAATTTATCTAGTTTAACAAAAATTTTACCAAAAAATGAAGATTAAAAAATGAAGGATTAGGTATGATAATTAACTATCAATTATATGGCGGACATTGGAATTTTAAAGATGAAGTGAAAGTGTCGTTTTACCGTGATTTTTATGATTTTGTCAATCAGTACTATCCAGGTGTGATTAGTGAGATATCATTTGATGAACTTGTGATTGCTGAACCCTATATTATTGGAAATACGTTAGGGAAATATTTTTTAAAAGAAGTTATCGGGGGATCAGTTGATACGCAACCGACAACTCATTTTATTGGATATTGTTTTCATCATAGAAAATATAGGGATCTGATTCCTCATTTAATTGACTTCTTTGGATTATGGCGGCAGATTGAAGGATGTGGTGAAGCCAATGCCACTGATTTTTTTGCTAGTTCTTGGGCATCTTTAGTCGATACAGCTAAGTTCTTTAAATATACGACGGTTGAAGAATTAAAGGTGAGTCCGGAGGCTCCTTCTGTTCAAGATTATCGGATTTTAAAAAGTATTCAAAATTGTCCTGAACAAATGCCGGCTCCTCTCATACTTAAAGTGGGAGAACAAGCAACCATTCCGAGTCCTAGAAAAATGGGATATAAATTTTTAGGGTGGTTTTCGACTCCTGATTATGCAGGATTGAGCGTATCTTCTCTAACTGGTCATGATCAAGATATCACATTGTATGCCAAATGGGGAAGTTTCACTTTATTTCATGCCAATGATGGCTATTTAACATTTGAAGATATTTATGATGATTTTTTAAATGATTTTTCAACGTTGTTATCTTGTCCCTTAACAAAACATAAAGAGCGTTTGGGAGAAGATGGATGGGTGAGTGATTTTTGTAAAGCCTCTAAAGGCTATCTTAATCGTTTTTTTCAAAATCCTCAATTTTATCAAAAATGGAATTGGCTTATTACTTATGTTGCCTCATTATACCAAGCTACCCCCGAGGTAGCGTCTGACTTTGACTTTATCAATAATAAATTTGTAAATGAAGACCACGTGCGATGGGAACTCAATTCACTCTTTGTTAGTCGGTACCATTTAGTTTATCCTAAAACCAAAGATTATAGTGGAGCAGGGATAAAAGAACGCTTAGCTGAGGAAACGAATTCCTTTTTAATTCGTGTTGATTATGCGGTTGGTGAAGCGGTTTTATTTCCAACGGTTGCAAAAAAGGAAATGCGATTTGTTGGATGGTATTCAGCTCCAGTTGCAGGAATTCGAATTGATGCCATTGATACGGATGACTATGCAGCCCAAACCATTTATGCAAGATGGGAAAAATGTTCGTAAATTATCTCTTCAAGGGGAATTATCCCCTTGATGAGATTTTAGATTTGACGGCATAATATAGAAAAAGTGCTTGCTTTTCTCTTTGAATTGTAGTAAAATGATAAGGCAATTAAGAATATGGTGGGGTAGCGAAGTGGCTAAACGCGGTGGACTGTAAATCCACTCACTCAGTGTTCGGTGGTTCGAATCCACTCCCCACCACCATTTTATAGGGCCATAGCCAAGCGGTAAGGCAAAGGACTTTGACTCCTTCATCTCTGGTTCAAATCCAGATGGCCCTGCCATTAAAGAATGTAAGTCATGATACTAAAACATAATTCGTTTGTTTTAGTATCATGACTTTTTATAATATGCTTTCATTATAAGACTTATTTTGGCTTTTAGGGGTTTCTTCATATCACCTGGTTATGAAGGTAGCAGATAGGTGAAATTATTTTGAGAGAAGGGTAAGAAATCGCTTAATGTTTGATTTTAGCCCTCTATATGCCTTCTTTATCGTTCTGCATGATAAAAGCGATATAGAGACTCATTTATTGATAAAGCGATTTGTGATGGATTAGAAGAGTGATCAAAAGCACGTATAAAGAAGGGTGTTTGAGTGGCTGTCAAAACTTTATTGTTTAGAAGATAAAGTGCTTTTATTAGATTGTTGTATTTTTCTTTATAAAAGGGCTATGAAATAAGATCGTTTTTTGTTATAATAAATTGCAGGAGTACGAACATGATAATTGATCTTATTCGTAATTATACGAAAGAAAGCCTCGATGAACTTATTAAAATTCGTCGCCATTTTCATATGAATCCTGAATTATCAGGGAAAGAATTTCAAACTGTTCAATATATTGAAGCATTTCTCACGAGACTTGGAGGATTTACTCTTCAAAAAGTTGGAAAAACTGGGCTCATTGCCACCATTAAAGGAGTTTCTTCCGGTCCATGTATCACTCTTCGTGCTGATATAGATGCTCTTCCGATTACAGAAGCGACGGGTCACTCCTTTATGTCTCGCTCTCGCGGGGTCATGCATGCATGTGGTCATGATGTTCATATGGCCATTTTACTCGGAGTTGCCAAAAATTTAGTTAAATTTCAAAATGAAATCAAAGGAACTATTCTTCTTGTCTTTCAACCTGCTGAAGAAGCAGGAGCAGGAGGGAAAGATATTATTACAAATAGTGCATACGGTGCTTCAGCACCAACGGCTGCGGTTGCTTTGCACTGTGCTCCTCATTTGCCTGTGGGTACCATTAGTTTAAAAAAGGGGGTCATGTGTGCAGGGGTTGATCAATTTGATATTACTCTTATAGGGAAAGCAGCTCATGGATCTCGTCCTCAAGAAGGACAAGATGCGATTGTTCCCGCTACTTATCTCATTAATGAATTATATCGTGCGTGTTCAAAACTTCACGTAAAAAAGCCTGCGATTCTAACCGTTGGCATGATTCAAGGAGGAGATGCTCCCAACATCATTGCTCCCAATGTGTTGGTGAGTGGAACTTTTCGATCGGTTGATGAGGCAAGCCGCGAAGCCATCATTAATATGATTAATCACGTTATGATGATGACTGGAAAAAAGTATTTTGTAAAAACATCTTTAGCTATTCCGTCAACCTATCCGATTCTTATCAATGATGATCGGTTAGTAGACGCCATTATGAGGGTTGCGAAAGATAATTTTGGAAAGAAATCGATTATCAAAATGAAGACACCTGAGTTAATTTCAGATGATTTTGCTTTTTATAAAGAAGTATCCCCTATTTGTTATTATTTATTAGGGACAGCAGAGGATGTTAAAAAGCCACATATTCTTCATTCTTCCACATTTGATGTTGATGAATCTAGTTTATACTATGGAGTGCTCTTACAAACGATATGGGCATTAGACTTAAAAGAATATTTTTAAAGGAATAGCGTATGAGTGAAATATTAGAAGCCATCATGGTTATTTGTTTTGGAATTTCATGGCCGATATCGATTGTAAAATCATATCGTGCTCGAACGGCTAAAGGAAAAAGTGTATATTTTTTATATTTTATTATTTTTGGGTATGGATGTGGGATTGCTAGTAAATTTATTGGGGATAAAATCACCTATGTTCTTGCCTTTTATATCATCAATTTCATTTTGGTCAGTATTGATATTGGGTTGTATTATCGAAATCGTCATTTAGATATCTTGGGGAGTTGTTGTGAGTCTATATAATTTTTTAACGTGTTATCAATTCCAACAAGGCATGCAAACGATTTTACCCAATGTTTTTCATTGGCAGGTGCGGCGGATGCCGCTTGCTCAGCGCATTGCTGCAGTCCAAGATTATCAGTGTTTTTTATTACTAAAAAAGCAAAGTAAGGCAATGAATCTTCACACTACCGATGCTGAGATTCTTAGTTGGTTGGATAATATTGTTTTAGTTCATCGACTTTTATCACTTTTAGACACAACAGACTTAATAGATTTATCGCTTGGGTTAGAAGTAAAGATTCTTCCTTCGGCTAAACGCATTGATATCCTTTTATATCGAGGGCACCAAATGATGATTGTCGAGACATGTTATAACCTAGATGCATTAAATAATACTCTCCAAGAAGATAATGAACGTCAAATTCAAGACTATGTGAAGATTCTTCAATTGCATCATTTGCATTATTTGTCGATTCAAACAGCCATTATTAATTTTCTCCCTGAGGCGGATGCTTCTGGAAAAGTACTTTATCATGATCAACAAGCAATTAATAATCAAAGTTTACAACATCTTGCTAGTCGCATTCATTCATTCTTTTTCGAGAAATAAAAATTTCTTTAATGAAAGTGTTTTTATAAGTTGAAATTGATCAATTAATATGTCATACTATATTTGTCAATACATAACGACCATTGATACATTGACTCACCGTATTGACATTTTCTTTCAAACTTATAGAAAATGCTTTCTACAATTGTAGAAAGCATTTTTTGTTATATCTTTAGAAAAGGGGTCATACTCATGAAAAAAATCGTGATTAAAATTGGGTCATCTTCCTTGGTAACGGATGAAGGACGTTTCAATACCCAACATTTACAACGCTTAGCATCCACGGTTTATCAATTCAAATCTCTAGGATATTGGACTATTATTGTTACTAGTGGAGCGATTGCGATGGGAATGGGATCATTGGGTTTAACACAAAAGCCTAAAAAAATGGCAAAGAAACAAGCCTGTGCGGCGCTTGGACAAGCCCGATTGATGCATGAATATCAAGAGGTTTTTGCCTCCTTTGATTTAAAGGTCGCGCAAATTCTCCTAAATCATGATGACTTTAGTGTTCGTGATCGAATGCTGCATTTACATCAAACGTTAGATGAATTGCTCACGATGGGGATTGTTCCTATTATTAATGAAAATGATGCCTTGGCAGTGGAAGAAATCAAAGTTGGAGATAATGATACGTTATCCAGCTTAGTGGCAGCCTTAGAAGGGGCGACTTATTTGTTTTTGATTTCTGATATTGATGGTTTATATGATCAAAATCCCAAATTACATCCCAATGCCTCCCGTATTCAACAAGTCTATACTTTGGATTCAACCATTATGAATTGTGCCAATGATGCGATTTCATCGGTTGGAACTGGAGGAATGAAAACCAAACTACAAGCAGCTAAAATTGCGACGTCTAGTGGAGTTTATATGGCTATTATTGATGTAGCAGATTTAGAAAAAATAACTGATTTAACAAATATATCAACCTTTGGAACGCTTTTTTATCCTCAAAAACGCCTGTCTGCTAAAAACCATTGGTTGTTGTATCG
>JBAYFA010000045.1:0-7852 GCA_041667425.1 Bacilli bacterium | reverse complement strand
TTTAAAGTTAGATACGTCCTTGCAACAAGAAGTATTATTTGAACTCACTAAAAAAAGTCGGTTATCCAAAGCGATGATTGATGAGTTGCGACATGTGATTGCTATGGATAAACCCAATCATACGATGGCGATCAAAGGGGTTTGTTTTACTAAAGAATATGATGTCCTTAGTTTACAAAAATTGGTAAAAAAGCCAAATATGACTTCGATTGTCTTACAAGAAATGAAAGACTATCCAATTAGTGAAGATTGGATGATTTCTATTCATAAAAAAAGGTGTAATTGTGAGTGCAATTCAAGTAACATATGGTATAATAGTACTATGTTGCCCCTGGTTGCAAGATGTAGACGGGATGGCGATGAGATAGAGTTTGACTATGGAACGAAGAAAGTGAAGAGGTGTTTTATTGACCAAAAAGTTGGCCAATCCAAGCGGAAACAGCCAATTTTGTTGGAAAAAAATGGACGCATCTTAGCTATTCTTGGCGTTGCCTCTAGCAAACATCTACCAGCACTCGAAGATTGCGATATCGTAATCGAATTAAAGGAGACTAAAAATGAAAGTGAATCCCTGCATTGAAGAAGTGTTGATCACGAATGAAATGATTCAAACAAAGTGTCAAGAACTTGGTAAAAGAATTACTAAAGACTATGACGGAAAGTCACCCATCTTGGTGTGCTTATTAAAAGGTGGAGTTCCCTTTATGGCTGAACTCATGAAGCACATCGAATGTGATATGGAAATGGATTTTATTGATGTGTCAAGTTATGATGGCATCAATTCAACGGGAACAGTCCGATTAGTTCGCGATGTCAATTGCGATGTTGCGAATCGACATATCTTGTTGGTTGATGACATTGTTGATACAGGAATGACCCTCACTGAAGTCGTGAAAATATTTAAAGAAAGAAAAGCAATTACTGTTGAAACAGTCACTTTAGTCGATAAACCTGAAGGACGCAAGGTTCTTGGAATGGAACCCAAATATGTCGGGTATCCTATCCCCAACCGATTTGTAGTAGGATTTGGTCTTGATTACAATGAGTTGTACCGCAACCTTCCTTATATTGGAATATTAAAGAAAAGTGTCTATGAACATTAAAGGAGGAAAACAATGGCCCAAGTCCCACAAAAGAAACCCAAAATTTTTACTAGACGTGATCTAGGACTCGTTATTTTATTTGCAGTCATCATTATTGGATTGATTGTGTTGGTATCAAACAATACCAATCAACCAGATGAGTTGACTCTTAATGATTTTTATACGTATGTTGAGCAAGGCAATGTAACTGAAGTATATGTCACTCCGGCGGGATCCGGTGCAAATTTACAGTTATTTGATATTAATGGAACCTATACTCTTAATGGAGTTGAAAAGGCCTTTACGATTACCGTTGATGAGGCGACTCTCGATTGGGTGCGTGAAAAAGCACTGGAAAGTGCGACTTTAAAAATTGAGATTTATAAACTCAGTGAATTTGACTGGTTAAGTCTAATTTATATTCTCGGAACAGTTGTGTTTATTGTTATTATTCTGTTCATGTTTTTCCGTGGAGCGAATAATTCTAATAAGCAAGCCTTTGATTTTGCGAAAAGCCGAGCTCGCTTGAATCGTCAAAAAACCACTACTTTTAAAGATGTAGCTGGTGCAGACGAAGAAAAAGAAGAAATGCAAGAAATTATTGATTTCTTGAAAACTCCTCGTAAATATTATGAAATGGGAGCTCGTGTTCCCAAAGGAATTTTATTAGTAGGATCTCCAGGAACTGGTAAAACGTTGATTGCTAGAGCGGTTGCAGGGGAAGCCAATGTTCCATTCTTCTCTATTTCTGGTTCAGATTTTGTTGAAATGTTTGTCGGAGTGGGTGCTAGTCGTGTTCGTGATATGTTCAAAACGGCTAAACAAAATGCTCCTTGTATTATTTTCATCGATGAAATTGATGCAGTAGGACGACAAAGAGGAGCTGGTTTGGGAGGCGGACATGATGAACGCGAACAAACACTCAATCAATTGTTAGTTGAAATGGATGGATTTGGTGACAATTCCGGTGTTATTGTTATTGCCGCAACCAATCGTCCCGATGTGTTAGATCCTGCTTTATTACGTCCAGGACGTTTTGATCGTCAAATTACGATGACTGTCCCTGATGTTAAAGCAAGAACTGAAATATTGATGGTCCATGCTCGCAATAAGAAAGTATCCCCTAAAGTTAATATGGAAGATATTTCCAAGAGAACTCCTGGATTTACAGGAGCTGATTTAGAAAACTTACTGAACGAGGCGGCTTTACTTGCTGCTCGTGAAAATCGTAAAGAAATCAAAATCTATGATATTGATGAAGCCATTGATCGGGTCTTAATGGGACCTGCTAAACGGAGTCGAAAATATACTCCAAAAGAAAAACGAATGATCTCCTTCCATGAAGCAGGTCATGCCATCTTAGGAATGAAACTTGAAAGTGCGGAAATCGTTCAAAAAGTAACCATTGTTCCTCGTGGACAAGCTGGAGGATATTCCATGATGACTCCTGAGGAAGAACATTTTACTCGTTCGCGGAGAGAACTCCTGGATCAAATCTCGGGGTTATTAGGAGGACGTGTTAGTGAAGAAGTCTTTATTGGTGAAATTTCAACGGGTGCTTATGAAGATATTCAACGGGCAACCGTGATTGCTAGAGCGATGGTGGCTGAATACGGAATGAGTAAACTTGGACCAATTCAATATGAAAAGAAACAAGGATCAATTTTCTTAGGTCGTGATTACATGACTGATAAGAATTTTTCTGATCAAGTTGCTTTAGAAATTGACCATGAAGTTCGCTCAATTATTACTGAATGTTATGAAAAAGCAAAAGAAGTCTTAATTGAACACAAAGATATTGTTACTAAAGTAGCAGAACATCTTCTTGAAATTGAAACACTCACTCGTGAAGATATCTATGAACTTGTTAATACAGGCAAACTTGACTGGTGGGAACGCAAAAAAGTAAAAACAGCAGCTGAACGCGTTGCGAAAGAAAAAGAAATCGAGTTGCAAGAAATTTATAAAAAGCAATTAGATGCCATGGAACAAGCGAAGAAAACTGATACGCCTGATTCAAAATGAGACTTGATAAATTTTTAAAAGTATCACGACTCATAAAGCGTAGAAGTGTGGCTAAAGAAGCGGCAGCAAGCGCTAAAATCACTGTCAATGGACGAAGTGCAAAACCATCGACTGATATCAAAGAAACCGACCTCATCAGCATTCACTACTATGGACGAGATGTCCATATTCGTGTAAAACACCTCTTACTCTCACCTCGAAAAGAAGATGCAGAGTCAATGTACGAGGTCATACAGATTCAAGACAAGAAGGCAGTTGAATAATTTCAACTGCCTTATCTTCAAAAATAATAGGAAAAGGAGACTCTTATGAAAAAAGGTTTAAAAATAGCAATTATTGGCGCAGGTAGTACCTATACACCTGAATTGATTGAAGGGTTTATTCAAAAACAAGACCAACTACCAGTAAGGGAATTGTTTTTAATGGATATTGACGACCGGAAGTTAAATATTGTTGGTGGATTGTGTAAACGCATGATTGCCTTTGAACAATTAGAAACCAATGTCATTTTAACAAAAGATTTAGAATTAGCATTATCCGGAGCTGATTTTGTAATGGCTCAAATTCGAGTAGGAAAATTACCAGCTCGAATTCTTGATGAAAAGATCCCTTTAAAATATGATTTGATCGGTCAAGAGACTAATGGCATCGGTGGATTTTTTAAAGGAATGAGAACAATTCCTGCTATTATGAATATTGTTTCTAAAATGGAACAATTATGTCCTGATGCGTGGTTAATCAATTTTTCAAATCCGTCAGGAATGATTGCTGAAGCGGTATTAAATCACTCTCACATTAAAGCGATGGGATTGTGTAATGTACCCATCAATATGATTGATAGTTTGAAAAAACGCTTAGGACTTTTAGAAGCAAAAGTAGAATATGTGGGTCTAAATCATTTGAGTTGGATTACTAAAATTGAGGATCAAGGCAAAGACTATTTAAAAACGGCCATTAAGGAAGGTATTAATTCAGAAGCAATGAAAAACATTCCGTCTTCTGGCTTTAGTCCTGAATTGATTAAAACGGTTGGAGCCATCCCATCAAGTTATTTAGAATATTACTATTTCAAAGATAAAAAATTAGAACACGCTAAAGCACAAGAAAAATGTAGAGGGGAAGTGTGTTTAGAAATTGAAGAACAACTCCTGGCGATTTATGCTCAAAGCAAACAACATTCAAAGCCAGACCTATTAAGTAAACGTGGTGGGAGTCGTTATTCAGAAGTAGCGATTAATTTAGTTAATTCTATTTATAACAATATCGGCGATGTTCAAGTGGTTAATACCAAAAATAATGGAGCGATTCCATTTATGGGAGATGATGACGTTGTTGAAGTATCGGCGATTATTGATCGCGATGGAGCTCATCCGATTAAAACTACTTTTGAAAATGAACACATCAAATCTTATATGTTGATGATGAAAGCATATGAAAAACACTCAGTTAGGGCAGCATTAACTGGATCAGTGGATGAAGCAATGCGTGCTCTTCTCATTAATCCACTTGTTTTTGATTACAAAAAAGCTTATCCTTGTTTCCAAGAATTACTAGAAGTTCATCAACAATATTTGCCTCAATTTAAAAAAGGAAAGTAAGTATGGATTATATTCTAGGCGTTGATGGTGGAAATACCAAAACAGATTATTTCTTGTTTAATACACAAGGAGAATTTATTGATTTTTACAGAGGAGGAACGTGTAGTCACGAAGGACTCATCGATCATTTCGAAGGAAGTTACCGGGTGATGAAAGAAATTCTAATTCCCTTTCTCCAAAAGCATGACCTCACTCCTGCCGATATGAAAGCCAGCGTGTTTGGATTAGCGGGCGTTGATACCGTTAGTGAAAAAATTCGACTAGAAGAGGTTATCACTCGGTTGGGATTTAAGAGGTTTCGGGTGGTTAATGATTCATTATTAGGAATTAAAGCGGGAGCACCCAATGGTGTTGGGGTATGCTCGATTAATGGAACTGGAACCTCGAGTAGTGGAATTGATGAGGATGGAAACACACTGCAAGTAGGGGGTATTGGGGCTATTGTTGGGGATGAGGCCGGGGGGCATTATATTGCTCGTCAAGTGATTCGAACGGTCTTTGATGCTGCTTACCGATTTGGTCCTCAAACGAGTTTGTCTTCGATTGTTTTTGATTATTTAGGAGTCACCGATAAAAAATTTTTAATGGAACGAATTAGTGATGTCTTAACTCGTCGTAAATTGGATTTAACTACCCTTACCATTGCTTGTTTTGAAGAAGCATCTCAGGGGGATGAAGTATCTCTTAATATTCTTAAACAGATGGCTGACAATTTAGCAAGAAGTGCTGGGGGAGTGGTTGTGAATATGGACTTCTCTGAACCCGTTCATATCGTGATGGCTGGAAGCGTGTGGGTCAAGGGCAGTTGCCCGGTAATGCGTGAAGAATTTGAACGTCTAATTCAACAGTATACGAAAAAACAATGCCGGTTTATCGTTTTAGAAGCACCTCCAGCAACTGGAGCTGTGATTTGGGCAGTTGAACTCGTCACAGGGTCTTTCCCAACAGTCAACATGCGACAAAAAATAATTCAAGCTGTTTTGAATGAACAATGTAAAATCATGAAAATGTCTTGATAATCAATCAAACATATGATAAGATAATGGTAGAAAAGATGTTCTTTCATCAGATTCTAAACACTGTTATCGAGCCAATGACATCTACTCTAAGTAGACTCATTGGCTTTTTTTAAGGAGAAGTCATATGCTTTTTAGTTTAGCACTAATTTTTATTTTAGGGTTGGGTGTGGGTGGTTTATTGAGGCGTCTTCATTTACCGTCATTACTTGGCTTTTTAATAATTGGAATTGGATTAGGTCCGTATGGGTTTAATTTGATTGATGCATCTATTTTAAATATCTCAAGTGAACTGCGGGAAATGGCTTTGATTATTATCTTGACTCGAGGTGCTCTTGCTCTTAATCTAAAGGAATTGCGTACCATTGGGAAACCAGCCATTCTCATGTGCTTCTTACCCGCTCTTTTTGAAATTGTGGCCGTTGTTTTGTTATCAATGTGGCTTTTTAATATGCCATTCCTCGAATCTATTTTATTAGGAAGTATTTTGGGAGCGGTATCTCCTGCTGTTATTATTCCTAAAATGCTTAGCATGATTGAAGAAAAGCATGGAACAGCTAAAGGTATTCCCCAATTAATTATTGCGGGAGCAAGTGCTGATGATATTGTTGTCGTTCTTATTTTCACGGCCACATTGGGAGTTGCTCTAACGGGGTCGTTTGCCTTTTCTAGTCTGATTCAGGTTCCAATTGGGATGATATTGGGAGCATTAGTGGGAATTGTTTTAGGACTTGCTCTGGTTGCGTTTTTTAAACGAGTGCATATGCGAGATAGTATGAAAGTCATTTTATTGTTATCTTTTTCATTTTTATTGATGGCAGTAGAAGATGTCTTGCATGATGTAGTAGGATTTTCTGGACTCATTAGTTTGATTGCAATGAATTTAACAATTGGTCATCGCTATCCAGTTTTATCGACTAGACTATCAAACAAATATACCAAATTATGGATTGTAGCTGAAATGTTACTGTTTGTATTGGTTGGAGCAGTTGTTAATTTAAATTTATTCCTTCCTCATTTTATCAAAGGATTGGGGTTAATTACTGGTGCATTACTCATTCGGTTTTTAGGAGTTCAAGCTTCAATTGGTGGAATGAACCTAAATCGTCGTGAACGTCTGTTTTGTGGAATTAGTTATCTTCCAAAAGCAACCGTGCAAGCGGCCATTGGAGCTATTCCGTTGACTCTTGGTCTTCCATATGGAGAATTTATTTTATCGATGGCCGTCTTTAGTATTCTTTTAACCGCCCCAATCGGTGCTATTTTGATGGATGTAGGCGGGAAATTTTTAATCTCTTACGATAATATTGAAAAATTAAAAGATAAATAGTTGTTATTTATTGATGATGTGATATAATAAAAGGGAATCTAGAGGAGGATATTATGAAAATTATTCTAGGATCACGGTCGCCTCGGCGACGAGAATTGTTATCAAAATTAGGATATGATTTTAAAGTTATTGTTAGTAATGTGTCTGAAATTGACATCAATGCCTCTCCTGAAGAAACAGTCACGAGCAATGCTTTGCGAAAAGCCCGACAAATTGCTATAACCAATCCAGATTACTTAATTATCTGTGCAGACACCATTGTTGTTGCCAATGAAAATATTTTAGGAAAACCAAAAAGTCCAGATCATGCGAAAGCCATGATTCAAATGTTACAAAATAATGTACACAAAGTGTTAACAAGTGTTGCTTGTGTCTATAAAGACATCACAAGAACGATTGTTGAGGAGACAAAGGTATTTGTTGTTCCGATGACATCGGAAGAAATTGATGACTATGTCAATACTACCGAACCGTATGACAAAGCAGGTGCCTATGCTATTCAAGGTATTTTCGCAAAATATATTAGTCGTATTGAAGGAGACTATTATAATGTCATGGGTCTTCCTATTTGTCGATTGTATAAACTCATTGAAGATATCAAAAATACGACATTAACTGATTAATAAAAATTCCCTTTTTCAGAAAAGGGAATTTTTTGTTATTATTCAGTAAGATAAGCAACTAATAAGTCAAGTGTACTGATGACGGCATCATTGTGAGTTCTTTCCATTCCGTGGCTTGCGCCAACACCGGGGCCGATGAGACCGCCACGCATGTTATTACCGCCACGGACGGCAGCAG
>JBAYFA010000044.1:0-7899 GCA_041667425.1 Bacilli bacterium | reverse complement strand
TGCGATTTTCATCTATCATCACTTCTTCTTGTGCTGTAAATACATCCGTATCGCCAAATTTTTCAGCGATCAACATATTTTCATATGCGACTAGTGAGGAAAGCATCACCTGGTATGTATCTATCGACTTGGTTTCATTCGCATTATAATAATACACAACATTGGGTTTGCGTCCATTTTCAATATCATCGACGAATGTGGCTGGAAAAACAATGATAAAATCAGCCTCTCCGTCACGTAATAATGCTTGAGTGTCTTCTAGATTTTCTATCAGCAAATATTCAGCATTAAAACCAACACTCTCATCAGTTAAAATAGCGTTTAATGCATTCGGCATATTTTCAACATATACAATGGCGGTTTCTGTTTCTTCTTCAGTGGCAAAGTTTTTCATAGCAGATCCCATCATAGAATACATTACAAAAATCATCAGTCCTGGGAAAAGAAAAGTCATTAAGACCAATTTTTTATCTTTAAAAACACGGGTCAATTCTTTACGCATGATGGTGAAAATAGTGTTCATTCTACTTCACCTACTTTACTTGCATATAATTCAAAGAATACGTCTTCTAGACTTTTATTTTGACACATTTCTATCATTGGCAAATCACGAACCATTCTTCCATCAATGATGATTCCAACTCGATCACATACTTTTTCAATCAAAGAAAAAATATGAGTTGAAACAATGATACACTTGCCTTGTTTCTTAAGATCCAATAAAAAGTCTGTAACAACTTTTGCTGTCAGCACATCTAATCCATTGGTTGGTTCATCAAAAACAATCACATGTGGATCATGAGCCATAGAAATGGCAAGAGACGCTTTTTGCCTCATTCCAGTTGATAATTCTCCAACCTTTACTTCTTCAAACTTTCTAATTCCGAATTTGTTGAACAAAAATTCTTTGCGAATGATTTGTGTCTCTTTGGGGATTTGATGTAAATCACTATAAAAATCATATAAATAACTAGGAGTAAAAAATTCTTCTAATTTTAATTCGCTTGTTAAAAAGCCAACACATTTTCGAATTTCATTGGCATCTTTTTTTACATCCCATCCACATATTGTGATATTTCCTTGTTCAGGGGTGATGAGCGTTGCAATCATACGAAGAGTGGTGGTTTTACCCGCTCCGTTTGATCCCAGTAATCCATAAATTTCTCCATCATAAGCATTAAAACTCAAATCATCTACCGCAACCTTTAATTTCTCCTTGTTCCGATTAATCACTTGCTGTTTTTTTGATATACTAAATGTTTTTCGAATATGATTGACTTGTAAAATTGGTTCCATCTTCTTTTCGTCCAATCATTTTTGATTGAATTTTCCTTTCTATCTGACATTTAAATATGATAGCCTTGATTGTTAATTACTATGTGATTTTACCACATTAATAAATCTTTTTCAAGGATGAAAAAAACTTATTATTCTACGAAAATCAAAAGAAAACAAAAAAACGATTATATTTATGTGATTGATTATCTTTTATAATCAGATAAAAATAGGCTATTAATAAATTAATGACCATATAAACAATCAATCCCGATAAAAACACTATTAGGAATAATTTTGAATCGAGTTTAATAGTAAAATATATACCCATGGGTTTTGTTGCGAAAACAGCAATCTTCACTAAACAAATAGCAAATACTACTCCTAATGACACACATCCCAAAACATTAAACCCAGATTCCAAACTTATCATTTTAAAGAATTGACCTTTAGTCATTCCATTTTGTCGCATTGTTTGTAATTCGTCTTTTCGCTCTTGCAATGAAATAATTGAATTATTAATAAATCCTATTATAACGATGGTTATAACAATTATTAAAAAGCTAGAAAACAATTTCACAAAAGAGTCAAGTGAATTTTGAAAATAATGTGCTAAGTCACTTGATGTAAAAAATATATACGGTTTATTATTGAAATCCATAATCAATTGTTGATAAGTCTCTTCTTCGTTTCCATCCGAAATATCAATAGATAATCCATTATATCCTATATTAAGAAAATTAATATCAGCAATAAAATACGTTAAAGGGGCATCAAAGGATCCTTTGATGATGAAATCAATTTGATTTCGACCTACCTCAATTTTGACTTGATCTCCAATTTTTAAATTATTTCTCATCAAGTATCCTTGAGGAACGATAATTTCATTTCCACTAAAATCTTTCTGAGAAAGATTGACGGTTTTGCTATTAATAATATTATCTAAATCAAGCGGATTTAACCCAATTAAATCAATATCGTCTTTTTCAAAAAATACACAATTAGAAACAATCAAATATTTATGTGCACTTTCAACACCAAGTGTTTGAATTACATGATTATAAGTGGTGTTTTCAGGATCCGATATATTTTCAATATGCAAATCGCCCATATAAGCATTTTCAAGCCTTTTAATTTCAGTATTAATAACACCAATAAAAAAAGTTATGAGCATCATCAGTATTATACTAAAAGTAAAAAGTATATTCGTATTCAGAACACTTTTATTTCGTCTATTTGATCTAGAAACAATCTTTATTAAACCGTTTTTTCCATAATTACTAAATATTTTTTCAACTATTTTATAAATTAATATAAATAAATATGGCAATAATACCATCAGCAAGAAAAATGCCGAGATAAACAAGTACATATTATAATATAAAACATAAGCAATCGGAATAAAGTACATCAATATATAAGATCCCACAAACAAACAACACATCACAAGGAGTATTTTCCAATTCATTAGTGAATATGTTTTACGGAATCCCATTAATAATTGTTTTAAACTTTTATTAGTTGTCTTAATAATTTGAAACAATCCACTACAAATGACTAAAACAATTCCAAATACAAATGAATAGAAATAATAGATAGGTACTGATTTTAGTAAAATGCCTTCAATATTTAAAATTTTTGTTAAGACATCTAATATTATATTTGAAAATAAAAATCCAATTAATGACCCGATGACTCCATAAATAAGTAATTCTAAGAACAATAGCCAATTCATTTGAAGCTTGGTTGCCCCGACACTTTTAAAAATTGCCATAGAATCAACTCTATGACTCATCATTAATATAATAGATGAATAGATAATTACCGTACTTAACACTCCCACAAGTAAGGCAATCACGATAAGTAATTTCTCTTGGGCTCCAAGAAGCACCGTATCGGTTCCTCTATCTGATAATTTAATCTCTTTATCCGCAAAATATGCACTATCTTTAAATAAAGTCATTTTTTCATCAACAAATGTTTTGTTCTCTAATTTAATTAGTATTTTATTATATATGGGGGAATAAACAAATCCCAAACCAAGTTCTTGCCACAAAATAGTGATGACTCCTTCATCATGAGCTAATACATCATGATTGAAAAAAAGTCCCGTATTTTCAGCAATCCCAGCCACTTCGTATCGTTTATTTCTATTCATTATTTTTAAATATACTTCTTGATTTAATTCTAAATGATGGGTTGAAGCAAAGTTTTCACTAACGATGATTCGATTATTTATTTGACTTAAATTAACACCCGCGGAACTGATTAGCTTAAAAGACTGAAATTCATTAACTTCATTTAAATCAGTTGCATATATATTTGCCGTATAATTTTTAATACCATCATTGTAAATACTAGTAATCGTATAAACTCCATACGCTTTATCACCATCATCTAGCAATTCCTCTGCTTTTGAGAGTTCCATGAATCTAACTTCAGATTGTGAAGAGACATTAATACTTATATCAGAATCACCAGCAGAAGATTTATATTTTGCAACCGAATAATCTGTAAAGACATTTTTAACCACAAAAGATGCTAAAAATATAGCAACCGACATTGCTATGGTAATAATAATGATGAGGGGCTGAGTGGGTTTCTTTTTAATACTATTTACAATGTGTTTCCCATATACAAACATAGTATTTCCTTCTTTTAATCTTTAATTTTACCATCCACTAAATGAATGATTTTATCACTGTATTCCGTAGTTGATGCATCATGTGTTACTTGAATAATAGTGACTTGATATTCTTTATGTAATTTTGAAAGATATTCCATTATTTTAATAGTGGCGTGACTATCCAAATTACCTGTAGGTTCATCTAACATTAAAACACTTGGTTTATATATTAAAGCTCTAGCAATAGCGACTCTTTGTTGTTCTCCACCACTTATTTGATCAGGATACTTGTCTTCTAAGTCTTTTATATCCAACATTTTACATAAGTTTTCATAATGAGGCTTCACATTAGAAAAATGTTCACCTTTTAGATAGATAGGAAGCAAAATATTATCTTTCACTTTCAATGTTTGCACCAAATTAAAAAACTGATAAACAAATCCTAGTTTTGTTTTTCTAAGCAATGCCATATCTTTATCATTTAATATAGTGATATTTACATCATCAAAATAAACACTTCCTTGATCCAATTCATCGTTTCCACTTAAAGCATTTAATAATGTTGATTTACCACTACCAGAAGCCCCCATAATTGAAACAAAATCACCACTTTCAATAACAAGGTTTAAATCTTTAAAAATAGCATTCCCATCATAACTTTTAGAAATATTTTTAGCACTTACTTTTATTCCCATAATTTATCCTTTTTTATAAATAATAGCAGCAAATACTTGCTGCTATCATTATTTTGATTTTATTTAATCATATGATTATTAAAATTATTTTTTTTCTGAAAAAGCATTTTGTACAAGATATGGAGCATTTGTTCCTAAATATTGAGTCAAAACAGCCATTGTGTCTTCAAATTCTGCTTCAACATCATCCAAAGCTAATGAATCAAAATCTAAAGCTGCAAAAGCTTTTAATTGATTTATCACATCAGAAAATGTACTGGTGTCTCCATCATAAGTGTAAGTTTCTTGTGCCGCCTCTTCAAGTTCTGTATTAGCAATTGTTAATACGCCAACAATTTCAGCTTCAATTTTAGTTTTGTGTGTAGCTGATAAAGTATCATAAGCTTGAGTAATAATACTAAATACTTGGGCTATCTTCACAAATTCAAATTCATTATATTCATCTTCGGTTACTTCCTCATCATCAATATAATACTTATATATTGATTCAAAAGTTTCTTCACTCCATCCAAAATATTCAGAGTAAGCAGAAGTTTTCATTATATTTATAAATTCTACATCTATTCCATCAAGTACTGTACTTAAAAACTTTAAATCAACTGTTATATATTCGCCTAAAAAGTTTAAAGTTTCTTGAATAGTAGCGATAGCATCTTCATTGCTCATACCTTCAATCATTTCATTTTCTGATGTTAATGGAGTTAATTCAGTAATCTTAGTAGAAATAATGGTAAAAAATTGTTCCCATGTTGCATCAGTTAAACTAATAGCTTCTAACGCATCAGAAGCAATTCCAAGCAATTGAACCATTTCTGCATTAGTTGGTTCTCCTTGTTCGGACGCCATAATTGATGAAACTAAATTTATATCTGCAGAATCAATGCTTTCAAGTACACTATTAATGATGGCAAATACCATTCTACTTGAAGCAACAAAAGTTTCATATCCAACAGCTTCAATAGCTGTAGTTGTTTCTTCATCTGCGTCTTGTAAAGCCATTTGATACATTAATTTGCCTGCAGCATCATTTCCAACAATTGCAAGTGCGTCTTTAAGAAATTCTAATAGTCCAGAAAGTTGATCTGTATCTAACTCTGCAAAAGAGACTTCTTGAACTGCTGTCAATAACACTTCATTTGTTTCACACAAACTAGCTAATGATATAATTTGAGCTTCTGTTATTTTAGCATAATTTAAATTAGCTTTAAGAATATCAAACATACTTTCATAAGTTTCTATTGTACTATCAGCTTCAGCAATATTCATAACCACTAATATTTGAAATAATGCTTCATCAGTGGCATTGTTGTAAACCATCTCTTGTGCACTATCATCTATTACTTCAAAAGATGTTACATTTGTTAAATCTGTTTCTTCACCACCACTAAATAAACTACATCCTGTAAAAGTAAATAATGCAAAAAACATGAGTAACGGTAAAAATATTAAACGTTTTTTCATAAGTTTTTTCTCCTTTTCTTTTTGAGGGTGTCTTTTATTCCCCTCCTATGACTACTTTATTTTAACATTTATATAAATATTTGTCAATATAAAAATTGCTATTTGTTTTCAGTTACTACATTCGTTTTAAGCACTTATTATATTGAATAATTTAATGAATAGAAAATATTTATGAATTACTTATCACTGAAGATGTTTTTTAATTTTTGTTCTCGAAGTAATTCTTTTGCCTTTTTATATATCATCATTGATAAGATAGTGGTATTATATTTTCTATTTCCAATAACGTTTGCCAACACAACGACACCAATTTTTTTCTTCTTTTCAATGAGATAGGAAGCTCGAAAACAAGAGGTTCCCCCTTTATGAAACATATAATTTCCATCGGGATACATATGCCATCCCAATCCCATCACCATTGGTTTACGTCCAAAGTGAATTCTCACATATTTTTTTTGAGTCAAAGATAGGTAAGTTGGATATTGTTCTATTTGTCTTTTTAAAAATAATAGACTATCAGAAAGAGAACTCAATACAGCCCCAGAGGCAGCATATACATCTCCTGGTTCCCAACATAAGTGATAACGAATTTTTTTTCGATAAAAACTCTCCAGATTATAGACAGTTTCTCCTGACAAAATCGAATCTGGAAGATGCAAACTATTTTTTAAAAAATCGTTCATAACCTTATAAAATGGTTTGTTTTCCACTTTTGAGATAATTTCTCCAAGGACGGCACCATTCATGTCAGAATAATGGTATTTGTATTTTTTTCTTTTCAGTTTTATAGATATAATCTGTCTATACAAATATTCACTCTTTAACCCTTTATAAATATTCCTCTTCATATTTCTGCTTTTAAATAAATAAGCCCAAATAAAACGGAATGAAAGCAAAGGGGCATATCCCGAAGTATGAGTCGCAAGGCTCAAAACTGTCGGATACACTCTTCCTTTAGGAAGATCCAAATAACAATCAATTGTATTTTCTAATTTGATCAGATTATTCTCAACAAGTTTTGCTAAAAGACAAGACAAATATATTTTGGAAATGGATCCTACCTCATAAAGATATTTTTTAATCGGTGAAAAAATACGAGAATAAAAAAAAGACTTTTCTTCTAGAGGAGATATAACCCCAATTGAAAGTGCTAGATTAGGTTCAAGTTCCTGGAAAGCATCAATATATGTCTGAATTTCTGTATTTATATAATCCATGTGATAACTCCCTCAATCAATATCTTAGAAATATATGTGATTAAATAAAAATCTCATCATTGTTTTAATGATTTATGAAATACTTATTAGAAATCTCAATATTTAATCAATTTCATTGTAACAAAAAAAACATTTTTTTACAATTATTTTCAACAACCATACGTAACATGACACAATAATTGGGTGTAAAAACAATGTGTGTAGAATTGTAAATAATGAGACTAAATCTTTCTAAAAGGAACCCCTATAAAGGGGTAAGGGGGAATGTGTCCCCCTGTTAGTATCTAGCTTTTCCGAAAATTAGCTTACTAAATAATTAACCAAATTTTGTTCAATTAAACTAGCTCTCATTTCAATTGGTGTTTTATACTTTAATAGGGTCATGGCAATCCGATTGGAACGATATAAATATCATTTCATTTGGATTTGCAAATCTTCAAAATTATAAAATTTTAAAGATTGATATGTTACCTTTGAATAAAAATTACTTGATCCGTCAACATAAGTACTATAATTATTAGTTTTAATAGTTTGAATGACTCTACCACGATCATCATAAATATATAAGGTGCCTGTTCCATTTGGCTCTTCAATTGCTTTTAGTAAACCATTTAATAAGTTATAG
>JBAYFA010000043.1:0-7919 GCA_041667425.1 Bacilli bacterium | reverse complement strand
TTTTCAGCAATGTGTCGGTCATGGGTAATAATAATAAAAGTTGTACCCAACTCACGATTAATGGTTCGAAGTAATTCATAAATCTGCTCAGTCGTATCAGAATCTAAATTCCCTGTAGGTTCGTCTGCCAACAAAATCTTCGGATCATTCATTAAACTTCGAGCAATGGCAACCCGTTGTTGTTGTCCTCCTGAAAGATTTGGTGCCAAATTATTTTGATATTTTTCTAAGCCAACCAATTTCAATAAATCTTGAGCCTTTTGTATCACCTCATCAGTCACTGGTTTCTTTGTAATACGATATGGCATCAAAACATTCTCAAGAGCCGTAAATTCAGGAAGTAAATAATGAAATTGGAAGATAAAACCCATGGCACGATTGCGAAGGGTTGAAAGTTCTTTTTCACTCATTCTATTCGTATTCACTGAATCAATGATGATTTCACCTTCAGTGGGGCGATCAAGCGTTCCTAAAATATTCAAAAGAGTTGATTTTCCACTTCCTGATTGTCCAATAATAGAATTAAATGATCCTTTTTTAAACTCAAGGTCAATTCCAAAAAGAACTTGTGTTTTAATTTTAGTTCCATACGTTTTTGTAATGTTTTTTAGTTCCATGATATTATCCATTTTTAATTACCTCGATTACTGTTAATTTTGATGATTTACGAGCTGGGATAATCGAAGCAACAACCGAAGCAGTCACAGCAATTCCCATAGATAAGACAATAAATCCATAATCAAGTGTCAAAGGAATCACAGGACTTCCGTCAGAATTCACAGCAAATTCCTTAAAGGCAAAGGCTAATCCAACCCCCAACGCCACTCCTAGAATAGCTCCAAGGATTCCTAAAATCAAACCCTCAAATATGAAAATGAAACTAGCATCAATATTTTGGATACCCATGGCCTTTAAAATACCAATTTGTTTTGATTTTTGCATAACAATGATAGCAAGAACACTGGCAATACCCAAAACAACAGAAATCATGACAAATACTTGAATCATGATAGACGATAAGGATTGTCCTTGTAAGCCACTGAGCAATTCTTCGTTGTCATCAATCCAAGTTGATATATTTAAAGATCCAATATTAGGCTTTAAATCTTCACTAATGAGGTTGGCATCAAAAATATAATTATCTTTAATTTGCATTTCAATTGAAGTAATAGAGGTGATTCCTAACATCGTTTGCACCGATGCTAACGAGGTCACCCCCCATTGTTCATTGATGATAGCCACTTTGAAATCAAAGAACCCAACGATTGTATAATTAAATGACCCCACCAATGGAATGTCTATTTCTACAATGTCATTTATCTTTAATAATTTTCCATCACGAAATTGGAGTCCTAAAATTACTTCATTAACTTCCGGTAAGCGCCCTTCGACTAATCGATCCGCAAAATGATAAATGGATTCAGATTGATCAAACTCAAATCCACGTAACTTAATAGGAGTATTAGTTGTATCTTTATATAACGTCCCAACAGTATCTAAGGCCGGACTGACAACTTCTAATCGTCTTTCACTAGAAAGAGAGGAAAGAAGTGCTTCATAATCATCTATGGGAGCATCACCCCGAATGGTAATTTGTGAACTAGATCCAATCGTTTTATCAACCAAACTTTTTTGCAAGCCAATAATAAGGGATCCAATAAAGACTTGTACCGCGACGCCAATAGCAATTCCGAGAATAATAAACCATGTTTGAGCTTTCCCTGACCGCAAAAAACGAACAGCAATTTGAAGAGCTAACCTCATACGTTCACCTCTTCAGCAAAGTGAATAATATCGTCTTGGCTACTCAAATAATAATCATGAATAACCGAGTCCAAAGCCCCTTGATGTAAAAAGGCTTGCCCACCAACGATGATTTTCACAAGCGGGGCAAATTCACGAATATCCTTAACCATGCGATTAGTCACAATCAAATTATAATAATTTGTAACACTAATAGCAACATAATCGGGCTTTAATGCCCGAATAGCATTAATGACATCTTCTTTTGGGGTATTAGCTCCAACGTATTGCGCATTGAATCCATGTAAAGATAATAAATGAGTCACAATGATTGCCCCAATTTCATGAAATTCTTGACTTGGACAAAACACCATAATTTTTTTGGTGTTTTTTGCTGACTTTTGTTTGCGCTTAATAATGTAAGGATACGTAGACTCTAAAATGGTACGAACAATAGATGTCCGTACGTGCTCCCTCCAAATACAAATTTGTTTGTCCTCAAGTAAACAACTAAACTCTGTTAGAGACGGAGTTAAAATGGTCGCATACAATTGTTCAATGGACATCTTTTCTTCTTCTAACAGACTTAGTGCATAACGAAGCGCTTCATCTTTGTTTTCTTGGTCTAAAAAAGTTACAAATTGTTGATAATATTTTTTCATATTTCCTCCTATAAATAGATTGATTGATCTAAATATGCATTATCATATTGATCAATCAGTTTTCGCAAGAATGATTTTACCCTTGTAATCGATATAGTTTGGTTTTCATTAGCACTCATTAATTTTTGATATGTGGCTTTCTCTTGAGGAGTGGCTATTTTTTTAAAATATCCCCATATATGTTGAAGCGTATTGACTTCACTGTCAAATGAGGGAGGAATGGTTCGTGCTTTATCAATAAGGCGGTAAAAATCTAGACTAGGATAGGCAAGTTTATCTTTTAATAATGTTCTAATTTGTTGATAAATTTTTTGGGAATGTGACAATACATCATATTTGTATAAACTCCATTCCTTTTCAAGAAATTTAATATGAGGGGCTCGTTCAAAACAATTAACACACTTAATAGCAGATAAATTCTTATCTTTCACTTCCAACATAATATCCGGAATCATCTGTAAACTAAGATAATAATGTTGAAACTGATCAATATCAATCGTTTGCGAATGAGCTCCACGTTGTTTAAATAAATCCTGTTGTGAATAATGAACTTTTTGAACCCCATCGGCAGCCTTCCATGTCTCCTTCACTCGTTTAATCCAATAACCATCACTCGCCAACTGGTTATGATTGAGTAAATGATGCAAGTTATCATAAACAACCGGAACCCCGGTCGCTTCATGAATACGTAAACAATCTTCAATAGTGTAGGATCTTTCATCATTTTCTATGACTAAATGCGTCTTAATATCCTGAGGAAGGGTTTGATATACGAGGATAAACCGACTGATTGCCGCTTCTTTATCTCCATAAATCCCTCCGACATGCAAGATCAACTTATTCGTTTGATCGGCTCCCAATGCGCGAATTAAATGAACATGATACCATAATTCCTGAATAGAACGCGTTACAATCTCTGAAGTCAAAGAATTCAAAACCGTATATTGACCAGGATGCATCGAAATTCGAATCTTTGCAGCCTTCACTTTAGCGGCTATTCGATTAAAATCATCAGAAAATTCATTTCTCCAATCAAGCGTATTAACAGGAGAAGAGGCAAACGGAATAATATCCGAAGAAATACGAAATAAATGAAGGTCATTATTCGCATTATAATCGATAATTGTTTCTAAAGTACTCAAATTATACGAAATAATTTCTCGCAATCGCTGACTTGTACATGTGGATTGTTTGCATGTTCGAAATCGTCCATGACGAACATGAACTGTTAATGAGGCATATCCTATACTCATCCATATCACCTAACTTATTATACCATTTAAAAAAGTATTTTGTTTTTTAAATGCTCAACAAATTTTTGCCCTTTAACAATAATAAGAGCTCATAATTTACTAGGTTTTTCACACAAAAACATTTGCCTGTTATTGTCCTGTGCTCGACTATGATTCTATTTGAATAAATACTCGTTTTAACATAAAAAAACGAGCACAAGTGATTTTTGTGCCCGAATATTGTATGTTATGATGAAGTTTTCAAATTAAAATGATTTTTTAGCGATGACCACGATATGCACCAGGTCGACGACCACGAGGACGTGCTTTACTAAAAATACTATTAGTTGGATTGATCGGTGCATTCATATTAACAGGTAAGAACGACACTTGATGTTTAGGATGTTCTAAAACTGGTATTTCCATTTTTATATATTTTTGAATAGCTTTGAGCAAATCTCGTTCTTCTTGAGAACAAAATGAAATGGCCTTCCCCGTTTGACCGGCCCGACCTGTTCTACCGATTCGATGAATATAGGTATCAGGGACATCCGTAAGATCAAAATTAACAACATGTGATAAATTAGAGATATCAATGCCGCGTGCTGCAATGTCTGTTGCCACTAAAACCCGAATTTTCTTGGCTTTAAAGAGAGCAAGGGCACGTTCTCGAGCACTTTGACTCTTGTTTCCGTGAATAGCCTCAGCACGAATGCCAGCAATATTTAAATCTGTAGTAACGCGATTAGCTCCATGTTTAGTTCGAGTAAATACAAGGGCGCTTTTAATGGATTGATTCAATAATAAATCCTTTAAAAGTGACGTTTTATCTTTCTTTTCAACATAATAAAGCGATTGTTCAATCGCATCAATTGGTTCCTCAACAGGTGTGATCGCAATACGCACAGGATTGTTGAGTATTGAATGAATAAGATTAGCAATTTCATTAGATATGGTTGCTGAAAAGAGCATAGTTTGACGCTTTTCAGGAAGATATGAAATAATTTTCTTCACATCATAAATAAATCCCATATCCAGCATGCGGTCCGCTTCATCAAGAACAAAATGTTTCACGTCGTGTAGTTTCACATACCGTTGATTGTATAAATCTAATAACCGCCCAGGGGTAGCAATTAAAATATCAATTCCATCTTGAAGTTTACTAACTTGTGGTCTTTGCGGAACTCCACCAAAGATTACCGCAATTTTTAAAGGTAAATACTTCCCGTATGATACAAAATTATCATAAATTTGCATAGCAAGTTCTCTTGTTGGTGCAAGAATCAAAGCTTGAATCGATGGAAACTTTTTATTAGGGGCCCGATTCAAAGCAATAGTTTGTAAAATGGGAATCGCAAAGGCAGCTGTCTTTCCTGTTCCCGTTTGGGCACTTCCACACAAATCTCGTCCTTCGAGAAGAAGAGGAATCGCCTCTTCTTGAATAGGGGTCGGAATTGTATAAGAAATATCAGCGATGGCCTTTTGAATACCATCGAGTAAATTAAGTGATTTAAATGTCATGTTTTCTCCTTGTTGGTCAATACAAAATCAACAATGGATTGCCGTTATAAAAAGGTCATCATTCTCCCGAATTAATGACCTTTGTTTTTTACACGATACCATTAGTGATTGCGGAACCAATTTCTATTATATATTATACCATAAAAAAACGAATAAAGCAATTATAATTTATAACTAATCAATAAGATCGTTCAATTCGCTGATGAACAAAATAATAATCAGATTCATTGCATTTTTTTAGCAACGAATATAAAATTTTGTCACTCGGAAATTTCTATTATATATCTATTTATTCTATATATCATTTAAAAAAGCCCAAGATTGGGCTTTTTTTATAAAACAATAAAATTATGTTCAAAGAAATACTTAATAATTTCTTTTCGTGTGACAATACCAATAAATAATCCATGTTGATCAACAACTGGTACAAAGTTTTCAGTAGTAGCTTTATTAATCAACTCACTCATATTAGCAGTAATTTCAATAATTTCATAATCACGAAACCTTTTCAATTCTTTAATAGACATTTTTTCAGCCTGTTTCATGCTGAAATTTACGATATTTTTTATATTCCAGAGAAGGTCTCCTTCAGTGAGAGTACCAATATAGTTCCCATCTTTATTTAAAACAGGAATTGAGGTAAATCGGTGATTCTCTAATTTAACAAGAGCATCTTTAACTGTATCATCATCATATACAAATACGACATCATTTTTTGGTTTTACAAAAGCTAGAATATTCACAATTTTCACATCCCTTTCTAATCACTCATTCTATTATTATTATAACATATTCTATGCATTTATTCCAGTTATTTATTTCTTATTACATGATTCTGAAAATTTCGCCACAATTTGTGGATCATAAGCTGTTCCACTTCCTAATTTCAATTCATTGATCGCTTGTTTTTCTTTTATTTTTTTATGATAAGGGCGATCTCTCGTCATGGCAGCCATTGCGTCTGCAATGGCAAGAATTCGTGATAAAAGTGGAATTTCTGATCCTTTTAATCCTCGCGGATACCCGTGTCCATCCCACCGTTCGTGATGATGAAAAACAATATCAGCAACAAATTCATAAGTCTGAGCGTTTTTCAGCATTTGATAACTTTGATTAGCGTGACTTTGAACCACTTTATATTCGGCCATGGTTAGTTTATCAGGCTTTTGATAAATCGGTTTAGGGATAAATATTTTTCCTATATCGTGCACTTGACTCGCTAGATCAAGTTGGCGAACATCTTCTGGTGAAAGATCACAACACTCTATGAGACGTTTACAATATTCAAAAGTTTTTTCAGCATGAATCTGTTCTTGAGGATATTGATGATATAGATTTTTTTTGAATGTAACAATCAATTTTTGATGATAGACTCGACTAATTTGTCGTTTGTCTTCATACATTGCAGCTTCTGCTGATTTTACTATTTCATCCATTGGTTGATCTAGACTGGTTTTTAGATGAAACCCAATAGCAATCGATAATGGAACATTTTCTACACTCGCATCAGATATTCGACTTTGAATAAGAGTCTTTCGAGACAACATGCGTTCATAGGTCGTATTAGTTAAAATAACCGCAAATTCATCTCCACCCACTCGAGCAACCACATCTTCTGAACGAAATGATTGTTTAAATATATCAGCAATAATCTTAAGGGCTTCATCCCCGATTTGATGACCAAACACATCATTCACAAGTTTTAATCCATTCATATCAGCCATAAAAACACCAAGAGGATAGTGATATGGACAATCCAAAGTTTCCATTTTTTGAACAAAATAGTGACGATTGCTAATTTGAGTTAATCCATCGTGAGTACTTAAAAATTCAATCTCAATTTGCTTTTGTTTCCGTTCCGTCGTTTCACGAGCAATGTTAATGATTCCAATAACCGTCTTATTTTCATCCAAAATAGGAGAAACGGTACTTTCAAACCAAATAACTTGCTCTTTTAGGTGATATTCCCAATCATAGATATACGTATTTCCCAATAAAGCTTGATAATAGGCATAATCATGATTATCTAAGGAATCAATAAAAACATCTGATATCTTTTTCCCAATTAAGTCTTGCACACTTACTCTTAATCTTTCAAGACCTTTTCCTGAAACACTTGTGATGGTTTTTTCGACATCAGCTTCTAATAACAAATCAGTTGATGCTTCAACAACTCTTTGCAAACGTTGACGTTCCATTAAAATATGACGAGCCAAATTCAAATCATCTGTTATATTTCTAAAAATGATAACAACCCCAATTAAGACATCTTCAGTATTAATAATGGGAGCAGAACTGCACTCAATATGAAAATTTTGACCATTATTAGATTTCAATAAATATTTTTCTTTATTTTGAATCGCTTTTCTATCTTTCAAAATGATTTCAATGGGACTTTGAACTGTTTGATTATCCTGGTCAACGATATGGAAAACTTGATCAAACGACTGTCCTATGGCATCCTTGCGTTCCCACTCAGTAATTACTTCAGCAATATGATTAAAATTTTTAATAATCCCGTTGGCATCAGTTGATATAACCCCTTCGGCAATCGCAAGCAAAGTTTCTTCAGCCTGCTTTTTTTCAATAAATAGTGCTTGTTTATCCTCAAGGATGCGATCTTCCATACGTTTTCGATCAGTAATATCAATAAAATTAGTGATTACCCGTTCAAGATCCCCAGTAGAATCCAAAACAGGAATAATGGATAGATTAATCCAAATATTTTGATTTGTCTGAAGATGCTTAAATCCATATGTTT
>JBAYFA010000042.1:0-7924 GCA_041667425.1 Bacilli bacterium | reverse complement strand
TACTTCAATAACAGTTGATCAAATTTATAATGAAGTAATGCCTATTGATTTGAGGGCTGTATACGAAGAGTATCATTATGGAATATTTTCTAATCTTCATCAGTCTTTATCTTGAAAAGAACGAATAAAAATAAAATTAATCAAAAAAGATTGCTTTTTTATAAATTGTCATGTTATAATAAACAAAGAATATAAGAGGTGTTATTATGAAATGTGTTACTTGTGGAAAAGAAAATGAAGACAATGCAAAGTATTGTGTTGATTGCGGAGCTGCACTCGTAGAAGCGTCAATTTTTGATGCAGATGATCCTATTGTACAAGAAAAACCTTATAATCCCAAAGAAGTCTATGCAAAACCAGCCATGATTTTGGGTATTGTTTCTCTTTCGTTTGGAATCATTTGTTGTTTGGGACCAATTAGTATGGTAATTTCAATTTTATGTGGAATTCTTGCCATTATATTTAGTATTCTATCTTTAAAAACTGATAAAAGAAAAAATGCTGTTGTTGGATTGGTGTGCGGAATTATTGGATTGGTATTAGGAATTTTATTTACTATTGCTTTTATTGTTATCAATAGTCCTGAATTCTTATCCTATCTCGAACAAAATTATCCAGAAATTTGGCAAGCCTATCAAGATGCCATGCAAGGGGTTTAAGCATTATCTTTGATTTAATTATTCATTTAAAATGATGAATGTCTATCTATCCCAACAGGAGGGTAGACATTTTTTAATGGGGCTAGGAAGGTAAGTCGTATTTTTCAATATAATTTTATAAGCATTTGTGATATAATAGAAATATAATAATGAATTAATGGAGGGTTTTATGGAAAATCATCGTGAATTCGATATGAAGCATAAATTATATTTTTTGACCGATGAAGCTCACTATATCGAATTAGATGTGACGGAGGATGCTCATCGCATCAAGGCTCATCAACAGCAATATATTCAACGTCAAGACAATCCGTTTTATGAGTATTTATTTGAGTCATCCGCTTATCCTTATAAGACAGTATATTATCGCTTTTTAATGGTTGTTTTTCAGACTTTTTCAGGAGGTAAACGACAAGAGATTATTGATTTAATTCGGGAACTAGCTAATCCAGTTGATTTGTTAATTATCAAAGGTCACCTGGTATTTTTCTATGATGATGACAATGAATTTCGCGTTCAACATCTTTTAGAAACCATCAATGATGATTTTTCCGTCGCTTTAAAATGCTATGAAAGTGGACCTGTTCGCTTTACTCATCCCGAGGATTTTATGAAATTGTTTGATGCCTATTGCTTATATAGTTTAGATAATCCCCGGCTTTATACGGCCACGGTTGATTTGATTTTTGATATCGTCCGTCATCAATATGATGGACTAAAAGCATTGCGTGATCCAATTTTAAAAGGCATTGATCACGATCCTCATATGGAAAGCGTTGTTCAAGGAATGTTCGAGTGTGATTTAAACATTAGTCAAACGGCTCATCAAGTATATATGCATCGCAATACAGTGATGAATAAAATTGATACCATTGAACAAATGACTGGATTATCCATTCAAAACTTTTATGAGGCGGTCGCCTTATATATGTTATTTAAAGCCAAATAATGTGCAACATGCCTATTTACAAGGGGATGGAATTACCGTATAATAAAGGAAAGATTAATAGGAGGATAATTTATGGCAACAGTTACGTTAAAGAATTTAAACAAAGTATATGAAGGCAATGTACACGCCGTTGTAGACTTTAATTTACACATCAAAGACAAAGAATTTATCGTCTTTGTCGGACCATCTGGTTGTGGAAAAACAACCACACTACGGATGGTTGCTGGATTAGAAGAGATCACATCGGGAGAACTTCGTATTGATGATGAAATCGTCAATGATGTTGCTCCAAAAGATAGAAATATCGCGATGGTTTTCCAAAGTTATGCATTATATCCCCATATGACTGTGTATGATAACATGGCCTTTGGATTAAAATTGCGGAAGTTTTCAAGAGATGAAATTGAACGTCGCGTAAATAACGCTGCTGAAATTTTAGGATTAAAACCATTATTACAACGTCGTCCTAAAGCCCTTTCTGGAGGACAACGGCAACGGGTTGCCTTAGGGAGAGCCATTGTTCGTGATGCGAAAGTATTCTTAATGGATGAACCATTATCAAACCTTGATGCAAAACTACGTGTTCAAATGAGAACTGAAATTATTAAGATTACTGAAAAATTAGGAATTACAACGATTTATGTTACTCATGACCAAATTGAAGCGATGACCATGGCAACACGGATGGTTGTTATGAAAGATGGATATGTTCGTCAAATTGGCGCACCTAAAGAAATCTATGATTATCCAAACGATGTCTTTGTTGGTGGATTTATCGGAACACCTCCAATGAACTTCTTAGAAGGTCGTGTCAACGAAGAAGCCTTCTTTGTTGTCGGAGATCATAAATTAGGCATTTCTAAATTTAAGATTCCAACTCCAAAATTCAATATGTTGAAAGAGCAAAAATATCTAGATAAAGATATCATAATGGGAATTAGACCTGAAGATATTCATGATGAATTTGTGGTTGTTGAAACCTATACTGATGCGAAGAGAGTGTTTAAAATTGATGTTGCTGAATTATTAGGCGCTGAAACGTTAATTTATACAACGGTTAACACTCAACCAATTGTTGCGCGTGTTAATGCGAGAGCAGATGTCCATATGGGTGATGAAGTTGAGTTAGCGTTTGATATGAATAAATGTCATTTCTTTGATCCAAAAACGCAAGTAAGAATCAGAAAATAGCAATATTCAGTTAAGCTGCCTCAACGGTGGCTTAACTTTTTTTTGACTATACAAATACGGAATTTTATGATATAATAATAAAGGAAATAAAGGAGGAAACTATGAAAAAAACCATTAGAGATGTGAATGTAAAAGGGCAAGTTGTCTTGATGCGTGTTGATTTCAACGTTCCAATGAAAGATGGAGAAATTAGCGATGAAAATCGTATTATTCAAGCATTGCCAACGATTCAATATGCCATTGATCATCATGCCAAACTTGTTTTATTTTCTCACTTAGGCCGAGTTGCTACTGAAGAAGACAAAGCTAAAAATTCGCTTGCACCCGTTGCCACAAGATTATCACAATTATTAAAAAAACCAGTTTTATTTATTCCTGAAACAAGAGGGCCACAATTAGAAGCGGCTATTCATGCGATGAAAGAACAAGACATTGTTATGTTTGAAAATACTCGTTTTGAAGATGTTGAAGGGAAAAAAGAATCTAAAAATAATCCAGAACTTGGAAAATATTGGGCTTCCCTTGGAGATATTTTTGTAAATGATGCGTTTGGTACTGCTCATCGTGCTCATGCATCAAATGCCGGAATCGCTGCTCATATTTCAACAGTTGTATCTGGTTTCTTAATGGAAAAAGAAATTAAGTTTATCGGAGAAGCAGTGGATTGTCCAGTTCATCCATTTATAGCTATTTTAGGGGGTGCTAAGGTCAGCGATAAAATTTCAGTTATTGAAAACTTGCTAACCAAAGCAGATAAAGTTTTAATTTGTGGAGCGATGGCTTATACATTCTATAAAGCCAAAGGATATGAAGTTGGAACTAGTAAATGCGAAGTTGATTTCGTAGATCTTGCTAAAAAATTACTTGATCAAGGTAAAGGAAAACTCATCTTACCAATCGATAATGTTGTGACGAATGAATTTGCACCAGATGCGACGGCTAAATTGGTTGATTCTGACCAAATTCCAAGCGATATGATGGGTCTAGATATTGGTCCAAAAACCATTGAATTATTTAAAAAAGAACTCAAAGGTGCCAAAACAGTTGTTTGGAATGGACCAGCAGGAGTATTTGAATTTGAAAGATTTGCTGTTGGAACGAAGGCAATTTGTAAAATGTTAGCTGAACTCCAAGACGCAACGACTATTATTGGCGGAGGAGATTCCGCAGCGGCCGCTATTCAATTGGGATATGAAAAACAATTTACTCATATATCAACTGGCGGAGGAGCATCGTTAGAATATCTTGAAGGAAAAGTCCTTCCTGGTGTTCAAATTATCCAAGATAAATAAGAGGAGGTTATTTATGAAGAAATCTGTTATTATGTCTATTGAAAATACTACAGGAATTAATGCCCAAATGGCCCAAAAAATTGTTCAAGTTGCCTCAGAATTTGAATCTGATATTCTTCTTCGATATTTTAAAAAAGAAGTCGATTTAAAATCAATTTTAGGCATTATGTCACTTGCCGTCTTAGAAGGAGCAAGTGTTGAAATCGAAGCCAGAGGAGCGGACGCTGAAGCAGCCATTACTGCCATTCGTGATACCGTTGCTAAAGGCGGAATTAAATAATGAGAATACCAATTATTGCTGGAAACTGGAAAATGTATAAAACTCGCGACGAAGCATTACAATTTATTTATGAAGTCAGCGAGCAACTGCCAAGTTCACACTTGGTAGAAAGTGTTATTTGTGCCCCAACATATGTGTTGCGTTGTCTTGTAAAACGTCAAGGTGAAAACTTACGCATTGGAGCTGAAAACATGCATTATGAAGAAAGTGGTGCCTTTACAGGAGAAGTGTCAGCTCCGATGTTAAAATGCATTGGTGTTGAATATGTTATTATCGGTCATTCTGAACGTCGTGCGATGTTTAATGAAACTGATGAAGCCATCAACAAAAAGCTACAAACAGCTTTCCGTCATCAATTAACTCCCATTTTATGTATTGGCGAGTCACTTGAACAACGGGAACAAAACGAAACAGAAACAGTTTTATCTAATCAACTAACAGCAGACTTAAGTAATGTTTCAAGTCAAAATGTTAAAAAAATGGTTATCGCTTATGAACCAATTTGGGCTATTGGAACGGGAAAAACAGCAACTGCTGATCAAGCAGAACAAGCATGTGCGTTTATCCGTCAAACCATTGCCACTTTATATAACAAAGAAGTGGCTGCCAGTGTTCGTATTCAATACGGAGGATCTGTCAAAGTGGGCAACGTTCATGAACTCATGGCGCAAAAGAATATTGATGGTGCCCTTATTGGGGGAGCCAGTTTAATTGCTGAAGATTTCATTACGCTTGTCAAAGCGGCTTTATAAGTTATTATGCCACACGGTTTGTGTGGCATTTTTGATTATTCTTATTTAAAATAGCGTTTTCATTCAATTTTTCTTTGACATCTTGTTAATCTATTGTATAATACTTGCAATAGTCGCTTATAAGCAAACACAAGATGGGTCATTCCTGAGTATATGTGGTTGAATTCATAAGCCTTCGTGGCTTTTTTTGTTTATAAGGACAGTCCAAAGATCAAGAGAGTAAAATAAACGAATGGATAAGCGAGTCAGAGTGGGTGGAAGTCTGATGCATTTAATTATTTGAACCGCACTTGGGAGGATTTATTCTGAAAAGTCTCAGTAGGAATAACGTTCATTAGCGTTAATAATGTTCGAGTGGCTCGCATGCGAGCAATAAGAGTGGTACCACGGTAATTCGTCTCTTTCTTTAGAAATAAAGAAAGAGACTTTTTATATATAGGAGGAAAATATGAAAAAGTTATTTGGTTTTATGTTATGTTGTTTAACACTTGTGATGGCTGGTGGATGTCAAAAACAAAACGATGGCATCTTAAAGGTGGCGGTATCACCCGATTATGCCCCTTATGAATTTATGGATTTGTCTAAAACAGGACAAGCCAAATATGTTGGATCCGATATTGAATTGGCACAATATATTGCTACTCAATTAAACAAAACGCTTCAAATCGAAGAAATGTCTTTTGATGCTTGCTTGATGGCTATTCAAACAGGAGCAGTGGATATTTCTATCTCTGGTTTTTCATGGACTCCCTCCCGTGATGAGAACTATGAATTATCTATTAGTTATCTTGATGGGGGTGAAGGAGAACAACAAGTCATTATTTTAAAAGAAAATGCGTCATTGTATACTAGTTTAGATGATCTTAATAATCAACAAGTTAAAGTGGGAGCTCAGTCTGCTACTATTCAAAGTGAATTAGTTGATTCTCAACTACCCAATGCGACTAAAGAATTGTTTACTGATTTTGATTTAGCAGTGGTGGCATTAATCAATGGAACCATTGATGGATTGGCCATGGCTGAGAGTGTTGCGGAAATTCGGCTATCAAGAAATAGTGAGTTAATGGTTGTTCCTGAAAACTTTGTTTTCCAAGCTGGAAATGTGGTGGTGGCTAAAAAAGGAAATACTGTATTAATGGAACAAATTAATGTGATTATTGTAGATGTTGTTGAACAAGGGTTGTATTCTCAATGGTTGAATGCTGCTAAAGCACTTGCGATTCAATTGGGAGAAGAAGTTTTTGATTAATAATTTAAAATAGGAGGAGTTATATGAGCATCATTGAGAATGTGATTAAAATTATCATTCATTATTTTCCAATGTTATTAAGAGGATTGGGGGTAACGCTGGAGCTATCAGCGATCACGGTCTTTTTCGGGGCATTTATTGGACTCTTTGTCTGCTTATTGGTCATCTCTCCTATTAAAATATTATCTTTTTTGGGAAAAGCCTATGTAGAAATTATACGGGGAGTTCCGTTATTATTACAATTGTGTGCTATTTATCTCGTGTTTTCATCGGTGATTGGAAAATTTGCAGCAACGGCTGTGGCCCTTATTTTAAATAGCGGTGCTTATGTTGCTGAAATTATGAGAGCCGGAATTCAAGCGGTCGATAAAGGTCAAACTGAAGCGGCAAGAAGTTTGGGATTATCTAAAATGAAAACAATGATTAAAGTCATTCTTCCCCAAGCTATCCGGAACATCTTACCAGCGATTGGAAATGAATATGTTACCATTATTAAGGAAACATCGCTGGCTATGACATTCTTTGTTGGAGATTTAATGACGATTCAAAAAGAGATAGGATCTGTTACATATTTGTACCTAGAGGCGTATATTGCAGTGGGGATATTCTACTTCATTTCAACATTTACGTTATCTAAATTGATTCTAGCAATGGAGAGGAGGATGAAAAGAAGTGTTGGTTATTCGTGATTTATATAAAAATTTTGGAAAACAAGACATTTTAAAGGGAATTAATGAAACTATTCAATTAGGAGAAGTGGTATCCATCATCGGTCCAAGTGGATCGGGGAAATCAACCTTTTTACGGTGCATTAATTTGCTCGAGATTCCTTCAAAAGGATCTATTACCTGTCAAGGACAAGTCATATTTGAAGATGGGAAAATGGCGAAAGAATATGAAATCAATCATTATCGGCAAAAGATGGGAATGGTTTTTCAACAATTCAATATTTTTCCTCATTTAAATGTGATTGATAATATGATATTGGCTCCGATTCAAACTAAAAAAATGACTAAAGAGGCTGCCATTGAAAAAGCCAAGGGCCTCCTCTTAAAAGTAGGGTTGATGGATAAAATGGTAGAATATCCCAGAACATTGAGTGGGGGTCAAAAACAACGGTTGGCTATTATTCGAGCATTGATGATGGATCCGGAAGTCATGTTGTTTGATGAACCGACCAGTGCGTTAGATCCGGAAATGGTCAAAGATGTTTTAAATGTGATTAAAGACGTTGTTTATATGGGGATGACGGTTGTTATCGTTACTCATGAAATGCGGTTCGCTGAAGAAATTAGCGATCGGGTCTTATTCATGGATGAAGGGAAAATCATTGAGTCTGCTAGCCCTAGTGATTTATTTCATCATCCCCAACATGTTCGGACACAAGCTTTTTTAAGTAAAGTCTTGTAAAATTGGTCAAAAGAATTGACAATATAATCTAATCGAGTATAATAAGTATGTAATCTTCAGGGCATGGTGAAATTCCAGACCGGCGGTATAGTCCGCAAGCCTTCGGGCATGATTTGGTGCAATTCCAAAACCGATAGTATAG
>JBAYFA010000041.1:0-7963 GCA_041667425.1 Bacilli bacterium | reverse complement strand
TTGATGAATATTGGCATCTTGTTTATATTCCGAATTACGAAGGATGAGTGAAAACTCTACCAAACAAGCAACAAACAAGAAATCTTCTGATTTTTCTTCTATAGAAACAACTTGATTGGCCGTAAATATTTGAGTTAATGATTCACTTTTATCAGTTTTTGGATCTTTATAATTCATAATAATTGTTAAAATTGGAGTATCATCATTGGGAAGAGTAGTTTTTAGCTTAATCTCATAGGTAACAACCGTCGTATGACCCGATCCCACTTCACTGGCATCCTTGGTTTCATCATTAAACTCTTCTTCTGAAAGTTGTTTATTTTCGTAACCAATGACTCTAAATTCTTCAACAACCGCTGGGTTAAACTCTACTTGCACTTTCACGTCTTTCGCAATACTTAAAAGCGTAGTCGATAATTCTTCTTTTAAAACCTTATTAGCTTCCACTAACGAATCAATATAGGCATAATTACCATTTCCATTCATTGCTAAAGTTTCAACCATGGTATCTTGATAATTACCCATTCCAAATCCCAACACAGATAAATAAATACCGAGAACACGTTTAGAAGCTACAAGTTCTTTTAATGCACTTGGACTTGATGGACCAACATTAAAATCTCCATCTGTGGCCAATATAATACGATTATTCCCACCTTCAATAAAATTGGAAGACGCAATTTGATAAGCTCGATCAATACCCGCCGCCCCAGAGGTCGACCCTCCAGCTTGTAACGCATTGATGGCATTAATAATAGTTTGACGTTCACTAACAAGAGTGGCTTCTAAGGCAACTTGTACTCCACTGGCATAAGTGACAATCGAAATCCGATCAGTGGAATTTAACCCATCTAACATCAACGGAAAAGATTGTTTGATAAGATCAAGTTTATTTTCACTAAACATGGACCCAGATACATCAATTAGAAACACCAAATTATTAGGAGTCTGATCATCTAACTGAATTTTTTTAGATGACACCCCAATGGTGACTAAGTGATGTTCACTATTCCATGGACAAACCATCAAATCAGGAGTAATTCTAAAGGTTTCTCCCACTGCAGGATCTTCAAATTGGTAATGAAAATAATTAATAAGTTCATCTGTTTTAATAATATCACTATTAAGCTGCTGACCATTACCAATATAACGACGTAGATTTGAATAACTACCGGTATTCGAATCCAATGTAAAAAAAGTTTTTACATTGTCATCCGTAGAAATAAAGGGAAATTCCTCAATCGCTGCATAAGACTCACCAGATTGATCCAAAAATTCTCCATCAAATAGGGCCTCAAGAGAACCATTTGTACCTCGATTATCATATTCTGAGCTTTTACCACATCCAGACAACACTGATAAACTCATAACAAGACTTAAGGCGAGTACCAATGTAATTAACTTCTTCATAGAACATACCCTCACTTTTAATTGACTAATCATGTTATACCTCCTCTTTCAATTATAATACGAATAAATAAATCATTTTATTGGTAAAAAAATTATTCAAATAATTGACACACTCAATTATATCATAATAGTTAATATTGCGCAAATTTTTTTAATTAATTTAAACCATCTATATAAAAAACCGACTGATGAGTCGGTTTTGATCGTTAATGGGTTAAATCTCAAAGACAAAACAATTTAATTATGTTTGTTGATATATGAATGATTAATCTGTAGAATTAAATCTCTCATGTCTTGAGGAATTGTAATACTAGATATAAATTGATGGAGTTTGATAGGTTTTTTTTAATAGTGAATAAGCCTAAAGTACTTATCTACGTGAATATATGAATTATCTTTTAAAAAATCTTTTTCATGATAAATTTCTATAATTCCAGGCTGCTTAAATGATGGATCTTTCCAGTATGGAATGAATAATTTCTCACATGGATTAACTAAATACTCTTCCTTTATTTACATCAATGGCAACGAAAAAAGGAAATTTTTCCCTATTTTCCCAACAAAAAAGGCTTAATACTATGTTTTCACATTGTATAAAACCTATTGTCCTAATATGGAGCAGGTAACGAGAATCGAACTCGCATCTTCGCCATGGCAAGGCGGTATAATAGCCGTTATACTATACCTGCATACGTTCATCATTATACCAAATCAGCCGATGAAAATCAAGATAATTGTCATCTTTTTCACCTATTTTCATTCACATTCATTGACTTTAGATGAAGCAACCGAATTTAGACGCCATAAAAGAGCGCAAAATGAACAAATCATTTTAACGCTCCCTTATGGTAAATAATGAGAATTGTTTTATCGATGTATAAAATTTTAGGGATTTTTTTTCAATTTTTTTAAAGACCTACAATGTGGGCATCGTTGGTGTGGAAATGAAACCAACACTAATTAAGTCGATTCGAGGTTTTCTTCCTCTTTAACTTCTTTGGGATCACGTTTTAAATTGATAAAGGATACGCGTTCAGCGATCACTTCAATTTGATTCACTTTAATCCCATTGCATTCGGTTTGCTTCATGGAAAGTCGACCTTTAATGCCAATGGTTGACCCTTTCTTACAAAATTGCATCATTGCGTCTGAAAATCCACGCCAGACCGACACAGGAATGAAGTCAACATCATAATTTCCTGATTCCTGATTTTGAAAAGGGCGTTCAACAGCCATCACAAAATGACAGACTTTCACTCCATCATTAAACACATGAAGACGTGGATTATCAGCAAGTCTTCCCACTAGAACCAAATTATTGAGCATAAGTACCTCCTTTCTTCTTATATTTCACCGGTGATGTGTTATTATATCAAATAAAACCATTTCATTCAAATGCAAAAATTGACGTTTTAGTTGATTTTTTCAACAGTTTTTCTCACATAGCAAAAAAATATACCGATATTAATCGGTATATTGGCATTAAATCACATTTCTTTTTCAACAAGCAAATGAATTCATGTATTTTATTTTTTTACGGTTATTTTTGTAATAAATTTGATAAAATTATTGTTTTGATGAATTGATGATAAATTGGCTAATAGCTAAAGGGGTAAAGGCCCCATCAAAGCGATGAATATCTTGTTTTTTCAGATCACGAATCGCATCAAAGATTGAAAAGAAATCATCTCCAGCTAAACTGTATTCAACAATGTTATGAGCAATCGTCTCTAAACTATTAAGCGATTTAATAAGACTGCCATGAGTGGCTCGATGTAAGCATTCAAATGATTCACTATCCATCTCATGTGATGGAATCAATAATACTTGTTTTTGAATATAAGCCAAAAATTCCTGTGGCTTTATGGTATTTGCACTTAGATAGATATATCCAACGGCATGATCCAAATAAAAGTTAAAAGAAAAATGGGTATTTATTAATTCATGATCTAACATAAACTGATAACTTGGAGAAGATAAGCCAAAATGTTCTTCCAAAATCATTCGTAACATGACTTCAACTTGAAAATTAGATAACCCAAAAGTAGCAATAGGCAAAAGTTTAATTCCCATAACGGCTTTAGGCATAATAATATCCATTTTGTCTTCACCAAAAGCACATACAACTTCATTGACTTCAACAGGAATCATCATATCCAAGATGGGGGCAGTTAAAAAAGTCTTTTTAGCTTGATTTGCTTCCACTAAAGCGATGACTTCATTAACTTCAACATCACCAACAATGACCAATATCATATTACTAGGATGATAAAACGTATCATAGGCTTGTCGCAAATCCGCATAAGTGATGGCTTGAATCGACTCTTTTGTACCGACGATGTCTTCACGAATGGGATGAACCGCATACATATTTTTGAGTAATCCCATTTGTGCACGAACACTCGCACGGTCTAAATACATCGACCGTTCTTGTTCAATAATGCCTTGTTCTTCCCTCACACTGTTAGGGGTAAACTGCGGATGTTGAACATAATTTAAGAGTAATTCAATCACTTCCGCATGACGGGAAGCACTAATAGCAATATAGGCTGTTTCTTGATAATCAGTATAAGCATTGCAGTCAGCTCCCAATAGTGCAAATTGACTAGTCACATCCACACCATCGGCTGATTCAAATAATTGATGTTCTAAGAAATGAGCAACCCCAAAAGGAAGGGTTTGTGCTATTCCATTGACTTTAAAGGCCGTAGCAAAACTACCAAAGCTCGTGGCAAAAGTTGAATAAACCTTCGAAAAACCTTTTTTAGGAACAACTTGAACCCGTAATCCATTAGGAAGCGTCGTTTGATAGACGGTTTCACGAATATGGGGGTAATCAATTTTTTGCATAATCAGGTCCCATTCCTTTCAAAAAGTAAATCGTATGAAGACTCAATTGCTGACTAACCCGTTTAATATCATCGAGTGTTACCGCTTGAATAATATCAATGAACTCAGGAATCAACGGTTGATGAAGGAGTTCATGACGTAGGAGTGTTTGGAACAACTCACTGGGACGATCCAAAGATTCTTTTAAGTTACTCGAAATATTGTCTTGAGCCATTTTTAACAACACCGGATCAATTGATCCCTGTTGATACGCTTTGATGATATCTTTCACATGACCAATGACCGTTTCTTCTTGACTGGCATCAATCCCACCATTGATAACGAGAAGTCCAAATTCAAATGACAAACTTGAGTCAATTTGATAGGCCAAACTATATTGTTCACGAATAATTGTAAACAAACTAGAAGTAGCCATTCCCCCAAGCATGGTATTAAAGACAATCATCGCATATAGGTCGGGACTATGATAAAAGACATCGGTATCATAACCCATCAATAAACGGCTTTGTTGAATGGCTTGCTCTTCAACGACATGCGCAGGATCTGTCATTGCCCGACTTGGACGTCCATAATAACGATGTGGTTGATCCAAAAAAGACAATTTAAGATCCGCCATCAATGAATGGATGGCGTTTGCCTCCACATGACCCACTACCACGACCCGCGCATCCTCTTGAAGTAAAGTTTGGTAGTCTTGGTATAACCCTTCAGGAGTCATCGTTTCTAACACCTCAAGATTACCTGAGGGAGAAATCGTCATTACGTCATCTTTGGCGATAAGTTCTAATAGACGAATAGTACTATATACGACTTTGTTATTATATATATTAAGAATTCGGTCGCGAATGATCCGCTTTTCTTCCATAAATTCTTTCATTGGAAACGCCTGATGATCTAAAAGGGGATGCATTATCACTTGTTTTAAAAAGGCCACGCCTTCTTCTAAAATCAACGGATCACCAATAAGATTAGGATCAATAATTTCGAGTTCAAAAATAGTAAACATCGTTTGATACATAGCAAAACTGGCAATATTAAAATATGCATCATAGAGTCCGAGCAATTTGTCATTAAATTTCTTCTTTGTATTATATTGCTCCGTAGATGAAGAAAGAAGTCGATTCAGAAGCAACCGACTCGTCGCACTTTTACGATCAAATGTTCCGATGAACACAATAAAAATCGAAATTGTCTTAAATTGTTCAGTTGGTAAAATCGTTATTGTAGAATGATTAATTGTTAAATGTTCCATAATACCTCTTATTGTAAAAAAAGCGAGAATCTCGCTTTTTTAGATTGCAGCTTCTAAGGCAATTTCCATCATTTTATTGAAAGATTCTTGCCGTTCCTTTGCTGTAGTTGCTTCGTGAGTCACCAAAGAATCCGATACGGTTAAAATGCATCCTGCTCGTTTTCCTAGCTTTTTCGCATTAGCAAACAAGGCAAATGATTCCATTTCAACTCCTAAGCAATGATATGGGGTAGCAACATCAAAAAAGACATTGCCATTTTGACGATAAAAAACATCACTTGAATGAATTCGACCCGTCGTCGTTGGATAACCCAACCGTCTCGCAGCCGCTTCGAGGTCAGCTAAGACCTCAGGGTGAGACATTTGAATTGGAGAAATTTCTCCAAAAGCAACCGATGCAAAACTAGATTCACTATAAGCATCCCGAACAATGATGACATCATAGAGTGAGGCATCTTTGGAATACGATCCACAAGAGCCAATCCGAATAATTTCTTCAACACCATAGAAAGCAAATAATTCATAGGAATAGATGCCAATACTTGGCATGCCCATCCCAGAGCCCATCACGGTGACTTTTTTCCCATGATAGTTTCCTGTAAAGGCCAGCATATTGCGTACATGATTAATGGCTTTGACGTCAGTTAAATATGTTTCTGCGATAAATTTAGCACGGAGAGGATCTCCAGGCATCAACACAGTCTTAGCAAATAACAATTTGTCTTTGACTTCAATATGAGGAGTGGGTATCATCAATATCCCTCCTTTGATTGATTATGATTCATGATTGCTACCCCACCAGAGGTACCAATCCGAGTGGCTCCATGTTCAATATAAGTGAGGGCATCTTCATAGGTTCGAACCCCTCCACTGGCTTTGACTTGCATACGTGAAGGAATCGAGGCTTTCATCAATTCAACATCGTGAAGAGTCGCTCCACCTGATCCAAATCCCGTGGATGTCTTTACAAAATGAGCACCTGCCACCTCAGCACAATGACACAATTCTATTTTTTCTTCATCAGTTAAAAAACAAGTTTCAATGATAACTTTAACGATTCGTCCTTGTCCTACTGCTACGATTTGAGCAATTTCATTTGTAACAAATAAATAATCATGAGCTTTGGCTTTGCCAATGTTAATCACCATGTCAAGCTCATCAGCACCACAACAAACAGCTTCCATCGCTTCTTGAACCTTCGTTTCTGTAGTATTGGCTCCTAATGGAAAACCAATAACGGTACACACCAACACCGTTGACCCGTTGAGGGCTTCTTTGGCGAGGGTAACATGAGACGGATTCACACACACACTCATGAAATCATATTGCTTTGCTTCGCGACACAAATTAAGAATGTCTGCTTCTGTAGCCGTTGGTTTTAATAAAGTATGATCAATGGTTTTATTTAACATACGACCCTCACTTTTCAATGACATCACATAATCTCAACGATCTAAACTTAAGATCACTCATATGCGATTTCTTAAGAAGTTTAAATTCTTTACGAGCCTTTTTAGCTTGCTTTTCTTTAATAATATATAAATCAGGAAGAACTGTTTTAATTTCAATGAAATATTTAGCTAAAATCCGATACAAATCTTCCCGTTTTACTAAAATAGTATCATCTTCATTTTTAATAAAAACAAAATCTATATAGGGTGGGAAAATAGCAGGACGTCCAAAATTCCACGTATAACTAATTCCAGAAATGCCTTTGGCATCATCGATAACCGGTACACAAAACCCTACATCAACATGATGATTGTAATACTCTTGAAGACTAGCAATAGAACGTTGATACTTACATAAGACGTTTAATTTTTCGTTGTCATATAAAATGGCATCCGTAATTTCATGGTTTTCAAAATAATCGCGACGATTCTTTTCAAACAGCACCAACACGTCCACCAAGTTAAATGGTTCTACATCTTTAAATTCGGTTTGATATATTTCTAAATCAAAGAGCTTACAAATCTTTTGAACCAATGCTAGAATTTCTTTCGCTAAAAACGAAGGAATGAGAATTGGAATTTCAACCATAAAATTAATATTCGAATACATGGGGTTTAGTTCATAAATTCGTTGAACTTTTGATTGCTTTGTAATCACAAAACGATATTCAAATTCAAATTCACGATCATTATAGGTCATTTCAACATGATCATCGGTGTAAAAAATCTTAAAATTAGGGAGGGTTTCGAAGTATTCCAAAATTTTAGTATAATCAATTTTCCCTAAACTGTTTTTTCGAAAAAAGTGAATATAGAGGTTCATACTTATGTCTCCTTTATTTTTTTTACAATATCTTCACATCGTGGGCATAAACCATCTTCATCAACATTATCTACCACTTGCCAACAACGATTACAAATAATACCATCTCTTGCAGTAACCTTAATTACTCCAGTATCATACTGATCTCCATCAATACCTAAATTTGTTACCACAAAT
>JBAYFA010000040.1:0-7974 GCA_041667425.1 Bacilli bacterium | reverse complement strand
GTTAATTTCTTAAATTCTTTAAAAGAAAACTCATATTATATTGGCGATTTTTTGTGGTTTATTGAATACAAACCCGTGATAGAAACGCAAGAAGGAATCAAAGTGGATACCTTTAAGGAATTAAAGTTGGACACGCTATCATTTCAATATGCGGGAGTTGATTTCTTTAGTTTGAATCAAATTCGATTTAACTTAAAAAGAGGATCAAAAATTGCTATTGTTGGACCCAATGGGGGGGGGAAAACCACCCTTACTAAATTGTTACTGCATTTTTATTGTCCAACACACGGGTCAATTTATATGAATAATATAAATTATCAAGATATGGATGCCAATTCCATTCGTGATAAATATGCAGTGGTCTTCCAAGATTTCCAAATTTATGCATTGACGATTGGGGAAAACGTCCTCATGCGAAAAGTAGAAACTCCTGAAGATGAAGTAAGGGTTTGGGAAGCACTTGATAAAGTTGGAATGAAAGAAAAAATCGAACAACTACCAATGGGAATTGCCACGCCGGTGACTCGAGAATTTAATCGCAATGGAGCTGTCTTTAGTGGTGGCGAAGTTCAACGAATTGCCATTTCACGGGTATTTGCAAGTCAAGCGGATATTTATATTCTGGATGAGCCGACTAGTTCTTTGGATCCTTTATCAGAAGAAAAAATTAATAAGCTCATTATTAAAGCAGTTGATAAAACGATGATTATTATTGCTCATCGGTTATCAACGGTGGTTGATGCGGATTATATTTATCTTATTGATAAGGGTAAAATTGCTGAACAAGGGACTCATAACGAGATGCTCGCGATGGATGGAATGTATGCAAACATGTTTAATACTCAAAAGAATTTATACAAAAAAAGTGAAGCATAACTATTTGCTTACTTATTCATAACAACTAAAAAAGGCTTTATACAAAAATAAGTATAAAGCCTTTTTAAAATCTCATTATTTTTCTAATTGTTCTAAGAATGCGTCAACGGGTTGATTTCCAATGAGTTCTTTAGTTTCATTAATGATGATTTTAGGAACTCCAGACACGTTATATTTTACTGATAAGTTGTGAAATGTTTGTGCTTCAATCATTTCACTTTCGATGTTCTTGTTTAACATTGCCAAGCGATGAGCGGTTTGAACAGCTCCGGGACAATGGGGACAAGACAGGGTAACAAATACCTTAATGTTGGTAGGTTGAGTAATTGCTTGAATGCGTTTAATGGTGGCTTCATCAAATCCATAATCCATCCCTGACATATCAATCAAGGCTCCCAATAAAGAATTAATTTCATGTCCGGCCGGAATTCCATTGAATTTAATGCCAAGGTATTCCCCTTTTGCATTAAGTAATACAAAACTCGGAACCATTTCGATATGATATTTGGTAACCTCTTGGGTGTCGGTTATAAAATTCTTTTCAATAAGTTCTAGTTGACTAGACAAAGATACGATTTCTTTGAGTAAGTCTGTTGTTTCGATACAGGTCTCACAAGGGGCTTCTTTTGTAAATAATACAATCGTGACCTTTTCTTTCATAAAATTTAAATACTCTTTAATTTGTTTTTTAACATCGTCATTTAATAGATTCATTATTTTTTCTCCTTATAATTTATATATTGATTCGCTTCTAGAGCGGCAATTGCTCCTTGTGCTACTGCCGTAATGATTTGTTTATGAGGAAAATGAGTGACATCTCCCGCAGCAAATAGGCCAGGAAGTGAGGTCATTTGACGGTGATCAACAATCACTTCACCTTGTTGATTGAGCTCAACCAGCCCTTTAACGAGTTCATTATTGGGGATTGTTCCAATTTCAATAAATAAGCCATCTGCTTCAATTGAGAATGCTTGATTTGTATTTTTATCAAGCACGTTGATGTGAGTGAAGTGGTCGTTTCCTTCAACAGATAAGATTTGAGATTGTAAGTGAATAGAAAGATTGGAGATAGCCAATACTTTTTGTAAGACAATGTCGTCGGCACGCCATTGACTTCGATGAACAAGGGTAATCTTTTTTGCCCATGGAACCAAATCGAGGATGGCTTCAGCGGCACTATTTCCACCTCCAGCCACAATGATGTGTTTATCTTTAAAAAATGGAGCATCACATGTTGTGCAATAAGAAACACCTTTTTGTTGATAAGTCACTTCTCCTGGGACTCCTAATTGACGAGGTGAACCACCGGTGGCTAACACGACCGTTTTGGCTTGATAAACACGCTTAGAGGCAAGGGTAATTTGAAAGAATGGATTTTGATAGGTTAAACTTTTAATTAAAATATCTCGATAAATAGGAACTTGTAAAGATTCTAGATGGGTTAAGAAAGCACTAGATAAATCGTCGCCTTTAATAAGCTGGAAGCCCAAGTAATTATCCACTTCAGTGGTATTGTGTAATTGTCCTCCAATATCTTTGGTGAGAATAGCCACGTTAAGACCTTTTCTTTTCGCGTAGAGGGCGGCGTTTAAACCAGCTGGTCCTCCTCCAATGACGAGTAAGTCATAGACCTGTGAAGAGTCCAGAGTGGTTGTTTTTTTCTCAATGTGTAAATCAAACATATTTTCACCCCTTTTAGTTAATATAATTATGCACGAATTATGAATAGAATGCAACTCATTTGCCTTATTCTTAAAAAAACAAGTTCAATGAATAAGTTTTAACACAATAGATTGAGGCAATGGGGATTGTCGGTCATATATCTTCCTTTAAATGAAAGCGTTATTATGATATAATAGAAGCATAACAAGGAGGATTTATGAATAATTTACATGTTACCTCAGAAATTGGTCGATTACGAACGGTCTTAGTGCATGAACCAGGTCAAGAGTTAGAACACCTGACTCCTAAGATGTTAGAACAATTATTGTTTGATGACATCCCTTGGTTAGAACGGGCGAAAGAAGAACATCGATATTTAGCGAATTTTTATCGAAGTCGCGGAATTGAGGTGTTATACTTGGTGGATTTGGTTGAAGAAACCCTTGATTCGGGGTTGCACGTGAAGGAATCCTTTATTAAACAATTCATTCAAGAATCAAATGTTACTAGTGAAACTCTTTCGCATATTTTAGTGAATTATTTGGAAAATCTACCTACTAGAATGATGTTAGCGAAGATAATGGCCGGCATTAGAAAGATCGATATTCCCAATTTTATAAAAAGGACGTTATCTGACCACATTCGTGATTATCCATTTGTAACGGATCCATTGCCGAATTTGTATTTTACTAGGGATCCATTTACCATTATTGGAGAAGGCGTCATGTTGGGAAAGATGTACGCATCAGCGAGGAGCCGAGAAAGTATTTTCGGAGAATATATTTTTCGTTATCATCCGCGTTATGGCAATCCCATGCCGTCTATTTATTATCGACGAGACGCTATTTCCTCAATTGAAGGGGGAGACATCATGGTATTAAGCGATAAAGTGATTGCTGTGGGTGTTTCTCAACGAACTCACCCGGCGGCTATTGAACGATTAGCTAAACAATTATTATATTTTAATAACACAACATTTGAAAAAATACTCGCATTTGATATTCCAAAGACACGCGCTTTTATGCATCTGGATACGGTTTTTACTCAAGTAGATTATGACAAATTTACGATTCATAGTGATTTAAATCATTTGATGCGGGTATTTGAACTCTCACGGGATCCAAAGCGAGATCAAAAATTATTGGTTAAACCCATTGAAAAAAAGTTAGATTTCATTTTATCGACTTATTTAGGACGAAAAATATCATTGATTATTTGTGGAGGCGATGATGCGATAGCCTCAGATCGTGAACAGTGGAGTGATGCGGTCAATACGATGGCCATTGCTCCTGGAGAAGTAATTGTTTATGAACGTAATCATATTACCAACCAGATTCTTGAAGATCAAAACATCAAAATTAATCCCATTCCGTCGAGTGAATTATCACGAGGACGGGGAGGGCCTCGTTGTATGAGTATGCCATTCATTCGTGATGAAATTATTGAATAAAGAAAGGATGTATGTATGAATTTAAAAAACAGAAATTTTCTAACTTTACTAGATTATACGTCTGAAGAAATTATGTACTTATTGAATTTATCAGCAGCATTAAAAGCTCAAAAGAAAACCAAAACAGAAAAGCCATGTTGTTGTGGGAAGAATATAGCCTTAATTTTTGAAAAAGACTCAACGCGCACGCGTTGTGCATTTGAAGTGGCGGCCTATGATCAAGGAATGCATGCCACATATTTGGGACCGACTGGGTCGCAAATGGGGAAAAAAGAAAGTATTAAAGATACGGCAAGAGTATTAGGACGATTCTATGATGGGATTGAATTTCGTGGATATTCTCAAAAAACGATTGAAGTGCTTGCGAAATATGCAGGCGTGCCTGTTTGGAATGGACTGACCGATTGGTATCATCCCACCCAAGTCTTGGCGGATTTATTGACTATTTTAGAGCATAAAGGAACACTTCAAGGGCTAAAAATGGCTTATTTAGGAGATGCCCGTTACAACATGGGAAACTCTTTATTAATCGGAGCTGCTAAAATGGGACTTGATATTCGTATTGTTGCTCCAAAAGCTTTGTGGCCCAAGGCCTCATTAGTTGAACAAGTTAAATCAATTGCTAGGACCACATCGGCTGTCATTACGTTAACTGAGGATGTGACTATCGGAGTGAGTGGAGTCGATATTGTGGTGACCGACGTGTGGGTTTCCATGGGTGAAGAGGCGAGTGTATGGAAAGAGCGCATTCAAATGCTCTATCCTTATCAAGTCAATCAACGAATGATGAAGCTTGCCGATTCGAATGCTATTTTTATGCATTGTTTACCAAGTTTTCATAATATTGATACAGTGATTGGTCAACAAATATATGATGAGTATGGTCTTCAGGGGTTAGAAGTCACTGAGGAAGTCTTTGAATCTAGTCAATCGGTGGTGTTTGATGAAGCTGAGAATCGGCTACATACGATTAAAGCTGTTATGATAGCAACGTTAGGTGGCATTTGATGAGTCGAATTGTGGTAGCCCTGGGGGGCAATGCCCTTGGGCAAACCCCAGAAGAACAACTTGCTCATGTTCGAATGACGGCCAATATTTTAAAGTCGCTAATTGAGAAGGGACATCTTCTCACGATTACGCACGGCAATGGTCCTCAAGTAGGAGCGATTCATCTTGCCTTTTCAGAAGGAAGTCGCATCAATAATAAGCTATGCGTTATGCCATTTCCAGAATGTGGAGCGATGAGTCAAGGGTATATTGGGTATCATTTACAAAATGCTCTACAAAACGAATTGGGTCCAAAATATCCAGTTTGTACTTTGATTACTCAAGTAGAAGTTGATCCTGATGATCCCAATTTTTTAAATCCGACCAAACCGATTGGCGGATTTTATACAGAAAGCGAAGCCAAGGCGATAAAGATAGCAGACGGATACGTTTTTCGAGAAGATGCCAGTCGGGGATATCGCCGTGTCGTTGCTAGTCCTAAACCCATTGGAATTGTGGAAGAAAATGTGATCAAAAGCCTTATTGACCAACATTACACCTTGATTTGTTGTGGAGGAGGAGGCATTCCGGTTGTTCGAAATCATCATCAACTTATGGGAGTGGATGCCGTCATTGATAAAGATTATGCGAGTAGTTATTTAGCACGTCAGATTGATGCTGATATATTGTTGATTTTAACAACCGTTAGTTATGTTTCACTTCATTATCATACAGAAAATGAAGTTTTATTGAGAAAATTAACCACAACGCAAGCGAGAACCTTTATTGAAGAAGGTCATTTTGCCAAGGGAAGCATGCTTCCTAAGGTAGAAGCTAGCATGGAGTTTGTGGCGGGAAACCCACATCGAGAAGCGATTATTACGTCTCTTGAAGAGGCGAGTAAGGCATTGAGTGGAGAATGTGGAACCCATATTTATGAGGAGGAATTGAATGAGAAAAGAAAAGATTAAGGTTATAATTTGGGGATTTGGAGCTATGGGGTCTGGAATGGGGCGGATGATTGCCAGTAAACAAGGATTTCAAATATTAGGAGCAGTCGATAAAAATCCATCACTTGTTGGACACAAAATACAAGAGGTCATTCCCAATATAGAAGAGAATGCGTTTATTTGGAGTGAGTTGACCGATATTCCTGATTGGGAACAAGCCGAAATTTGTTTACTTGCAACTGATTCGTTTACCGAAAAAGCGTTTCCAAAAATTGAATGGTTGGTTACACACCATATTAATGTTATTTCTACTGCAGAAGAAATGGCTTATCCCCAAGCAGCGTCTCCTGAACTTGCAAAACAAATGGACGAGCTCGCTAAAAAGCATCATGTTCGTATTCTTGGGACGGGCGTTAATCCTGGGGTCATGATGGATTTATTGGTCCTCTTTTTAAGTGGAGTGATGGTTCATGTTGATGATGTACACGTAGATCGTATAAATTCCTTATCACCTTTTGGAAAAACAGTGATGGAAGAACAAGGGGTTGGATTAACGGTTGAAGCCTATAATTCAAAAAAGCAACAGTTGTATGGTCATGTTGGATTTCAACAATCCATTCAAATGATGGCTGATGGATTGGGATTAGATCAGGTTGTTTTCCATCAAGAAATGAATCCAATTATCACCAAAGTGGATCGGATTTCCCCTTATGGATGTGCGAAAGCAAATCATGTGTGTGGAATTGATATGAAAGGAATTGGACTGGTTAATGATCATCCATTCTTTCAACTCAATCATCCTCAACAAATTGAACCCCATTTGGGAGGAGTCAAAACGAAGGATTATATTAAAATTAATGGAAATCCATCGATTCAAATGACCATTGAGCCCGAAGTAGATGGAGGACTTGGAACGATTGCTATTTGTGTTAATATGATACCGTTGTTATTAAATGCCACACCTGGATTAAAAACGATGCTTGATTTACCGGTTCCACGGGCCATTTGTACAGATGTAAGAAAATTAGTGGAGGATAAACAATGATCAAAAAAAATAGTTGGGTATTAATTGGACGGGTTGTTTTATCTCCTGAGGAACGATCAAATAATATTCCTGAAGATACTAAAAAAACACCATTAAAAATGTGGATAAAAGGGTCGCTTTTAGAAGATGCTACCCTTCAAGAGACAGTCAAGATCAAAACTAAAACGGGAAGAATAGAGTCAGGGACTCTTCTAGAAGTCAATCCGACCTATCATCATACATATGGATCTTTTATTCCTGAACTAATGACTATTAACGAGTTGGTGAAGACAAAATATGAATAAATATGAAACTATTATGGCTCGTAAAAATGAAATTATGAAAAAAGCAATTGGGATTGATTATTCAATGTATGAATATGGACAAATTGGCTTTCGATATGAAGACATGATGAGAGATCATGGATATCCTATCCATATTGTGCGATGGATTCAGCGAGATCATGGAGTGGGAGGAACACCCTTAAAAGAACTTAAAAATATAACTTCGTTAGTTAGACAAACTGCTAATCCGGGAAAAGGAGCTCGTATCTTTATTAAAGACGAAGCACTAAATGATTCCGGTAGTTTTAAAGCAAGACGGGCAGCAATTTCTTGTTACCACGCTAAACGCTTAGGATATCCGGGCGTTATTGCCGCAACGAGTGGTAATTATGGGGCGGCTGTGGCTTCCCAAGCAGCTAAACTCAATCTACCATGTATTATTGTTCAAGAGTGTTATGATTCTCAAGGAATCGGTCAACCAGAAATTATTGAAAAAGCACGAGCTTGCGAAGCTTATGGAGCTGAGGTCATTCAATTATCCGTTGGTCCCGAACTTTTTTATGTATTTTTACAGTTGTTAGAAGAAACGGGATATTTTAATGCTTCCTTATACACCCCTTATGGAATTTTAGGAATTGAAACATTGGGGATGGAAGTGATTGAAGATTGTATGAAGCAAATTGGGAAAGTTCCCGATATGGTGGTTTGTACCAATGCAGGGGGAGGAAATCTTACCGGAAT
>JBAYFA010000039.1:0-8114 GCA_041667425.1 Bacilli bacterium | reverse complement strand
TTCTTAGCAATTGAAATTTTACCACTCATAACGGCTTCTGATAACCGAACTCCCGTAAGAGGATTAATATCAGCGTTAGGACCAATCAATTGAAAATCATCAATTGAAATAGTAACGTCTTCACTATAATTGCCACTAGCTACATATGTTTTGCAAGTTGATTTTGAAACGGCTTCTGATAACGTTGCAAAAGCATTCAATCCTGCATTAAATGTCATACCACCAAATGAGATTTCAGTCCCAAGTGCTAATCCACTAACAGTTAGATCTGCTAGAGTCGTGCTCATATCCACACTTACTCCTAATACATTAATTACAACACTACCAGTAATAGTTGATCCATCTAAAGCGGTAGCAGTAATCGTTGCAGTTCCTTCTTTTAGACATTGGATGACTCCATTGTTTACACTAACAACAGTCTCATCACTTGAAGTCCAAGAAATTTCATTTTTAACCAACACTGGACTAATAACAGGAATCAATGTTTCCGTGTCATTAATTGCATAATAATCTTTACCAGCAGTTAATGTAATACTTGTGATTTTATCATAAATAGTAATCGTATATGTCGTTGTAATTTCATTATTTGCTACTAAAGTAGCAGTCACCACCACTGATCCAGAACCCACTAAAGAGACAACACCATCTTCAACAGTGGCTTTGCTAGAATCAACTGACCACGCAATGCTTTCATCAGTGGCATTGGTATCAACAACAGCCGTAAGCGTTACTTGATCACCAACAAATCCTTCGGTTTTATCACCAGTTAACGTAATTTCTCCAGTGATAATAACAATTTTTTCTTCTATTGTGATATTAAATGTTCCAGTCACACCTGAGCCATCATGAGCAGTTGCTGTAATGATAACAGATCCAGCTGATAAAGCACTCACTACTCCATTATTAACCGTGGCGATACTAGCATCACTAGTAGACCATGTAACACTAGCGTCATCTGCATCTAGTGGCAACACACTCACTGTGAGTGTTTGTTCCTCCTCTTCTATCATGGTAGCAAGACCACTCACAGAAATAGCGGTAACCTCAATCACTTCCACCAATTTTGGCCCCACGGTTACTGTAATTGTTTCACTAATATCAGGATAGCCCTCTAATGAAGCAGTAATATGTACAACCCCTTCAGCCATAGCGATAAAAGTACCGTTGGTATATGAAACGATGCCGTCGACATCAAACTCAAAATTCACCAAATCAGTTCCTTCTAGATTTGTAATAACAGGAATTAAAGTAAACTCCTCTTCTTCAACAACTGTCCATTCAGTTTTATTGAAAGATAGTGTCGGTTGCGGTTGCGTTGTCTTACAACCAATCACGATAATAGATAGTAATAGCACCGACAAAATAACCAGTACTTTACTACGAATAAAACGATTCATGTTTATTTCCCCTTTCATTCATTATTTGCTTTCGCAATAATACACTCTTATTATATAACTTCTTGCCTATAAATTCAATGATATTTTACGCTTCTTTCAAAAAACAATGATTACCGCCGCTATTTATTTTGAAAAAAATCATAGTTTACTTGACAAATGGAAAGATTGTTTCATATAATAGTATTAGTATGATTATGAAAGGATTATTATGACAACAATATTCGGCTTTGTCCGCCATGGACAAACAAATTGGAACCACGAAGGCCGTATTCAAGGAACAATTGATAATCCCTTGAATGAAGAAGGAAAGAAACAAGCCCATCAATTAGGAATTTTCTTGCAAAACAACGGTAATGATTGGGATTTTATTCTATCGAGTCCCCTCACTCGTGCCCACCAAACGGCAATCATTATTCAAACATATTTTCCAACACGACCACTTTATATAGAGCCAAAATTTATTGAACGAGAATTTGGCACTGCTGAAGGTCAAATTATTTCCAAACCTCTATTTGATCGAATATGCAATGATGAAGTTGAAGGACTAGAACCCTCCACGTCGCTTCAAAAACGAGTTGAAACGGCTGTACTTCGAGTGGCCACCATGCATCCAGGAAAACGAATTTTAGTTGTTGCGCATTCACACGTCATTAAAGGATTACTCACACGCATTGATTCACACTATACCTTTCGTGATCGAATGGATAATGGATCCATTACATATTTTGAAGTCAATGGAGATACCATCACTCTCCAAGAACTCAATAAAAATCATCATTTAATATAAAAAACTAAAGCTTACAATAAAGCTTTAGTTTTTTTTGTTTGAAGCCACGAAAATTCTTTTCGACGGACTTCTAATCGGTTTTCAATTAAAGTATGAACCCAATCACCAATTTCATTCGTGCTCATATTATCATATTCGGCATATTCAATGACTCGAACAATATCTAATAGAATTTTCGTCCGTTTCAAAGGAAATTGACGTTTAAACATATACGTTGGATCAAGTGTCATCACCACAATTGGACATTCACTTTTTTGAGCAATTTTAAAAGCTCCATTACGAAATTCATTCATTGTAGGACTTTTACTACGCGTTCCTTCCGGATACAAAGCAATCGGATGAACCCCATCTGCCACTCGTTTTGTAGCAATCAGAATGGTTTTCAACGCTTTTCTATTATTCTTACGATTGAGTGGGAGAAACCCACCTCCATATAAGAATCGTCCAACAAGCGGGATTTTCATAATACTATCTTTCATTATATAAGTTAAATTAAAGTTCCGAAAAGCCCATACAGACACAATAGGGTCAAGATTAGATTGATGATTGCTAACCATTAAAAATGTTCTATCTTTAGGAATAGCTTCTTTATTTAAAACCACCAAATCTAGTCGACACACCCCTACTAAAAATTCACACGTCATTTTAATAAAAAATTGATAAAATGGTTTAGGACGTTCTAATTTTTTATCTGGTTTAATAAACCACGTGATTATATACAAAATAAGTAAGAAAAGAATAAAGAATGCAAGGAAAAATCCAATTAAATAAAGAGGAATCGTCCAATATAAAATACCACTAGTGGATAATTCATGAAAATAAACCATGAAAAAAGTTGCTATCACAGCCAAAATAAAAAGAATAAGTGTTAACATGGTTTGTTCCTTCTTTCGTATATACAAAAAGATAAATCTCCTTGATCCCGACAAGAAATACACTCGAATTGATTATAGTCAATTCCGTTTAAAAACACATCTCCGTCATGCTCCCCATGAACATGGGTGATATACATTCGATTAACATAAGGAAGAGATAATTGGTAGATTTGTTTCCCACCAATAATAAAAATATCTTCTTCTGGAGGATTTTTTAAAAATGCAAATAAATCATGGATGACACGAACCCCCTCATAATGAAAAGTCGGATCAAAAGTCGCAACAATTGTATTTCGATTGGGCAGTGGCTTATTCAATCGATTCACAATTGAATAAAAAGTAGCCTCACCCATCAAAACCGTTTTATGTAGCGTTGTTTCCTTGAAATATTTTAAATCCTCAGAATAATGCCAAGGAAGATCATTCCCTTTACCAATTAAATTATTCTTCCCTAAAGCAACAATTAAGGCAATCATACAGCCACCTTTCCTTTTATTATCGAATCAGGATGATAATTTTCTAATATAAAATCAGCGTAGGTGAAATCCTCAATCGAGTTAATATTACGAGCAAAGCGCATGGTTGGCAATACCCGTGGAATACGTTTCAATTGGGTATTGACTTGCTCCAAAAGATTAAGATATATATGAGCATCTCCAATCGTATGTATAAATTCTCCAACTTGAAGAGAACACACTTGGGCAACCATCATCGTTAAAAGGGCATATGAGGCAATATTAAAGGGAACCCCTAAAAAAGCATCCGCACTGCGTTGATACAGTTGACAAGATAACGTTCCATTTTGTACATAAAATTGAAAAAGAAGGTGACAAGGAGGTAACGCCATTTCATCAATGTTGGCTGCTTGCCAACTATTGACGATAAGTCGTCTTGAATCAGGATTTCGTTTTATTTCTTCAATAACCCAGGCTAATTGATCAATTGACTTTCCACCATCTGCTTCGAAATGACGCCATTGATGACCATATACTGGTCCTAACGCTCCATGAAGTTCCGCGAATGCATCATCTGTTTTAATCTTTTCCACAAATTCATCCATGGTTTCACCTTGAAAATCAGGATGTTTTTGATACCTTGCGTATGGCCAATCATTCCAAATTCGAACACCGTGATCTACCAAATATTTAATATTCGTATCTCCTTTTATAAACCACAATAATTCATGAATAATTGATTTCATATGAACTTTTTTCGTTGTTAATAAGGGGAAGCCTTCTTGAAGGTTAAATCGCATTTGATATCCAAAACAAGAAATAGTTCCCGTCTTGGTACGATCATCTTTCATAGATCCATTGTCTAAAATATGTTGTAAAAATGTTAAATATTGTTTCATGATGCTCTCCCTTTCATTCGTCTATTAAGTGATGAGGACCTTTCATTGAGACTGGTTCTGTCCAGGATAATCCCGGAAATCCTTGTTGTCGCAATGCTTCATATAAAATAATAGCGGCCACATTGGATACATTTAAGGCCCGTACTTGTTCACTCATGGGTAATCGAATACAACGATCAACATTTTTCTTTAAAATATCCAATGGAATTCCTGTAGATTCTTTTCCTAAGATAAAGTAATAATTTTTATCAGGAGCTGCTACATGAACATCATAGATATTTTTGATTCCATAACGAGTCAAGTAAAAAAACTCTCCTTGGTTCTTTGACAAAAAGTCATCATAGTTTGGATAAATAATATATTTTGCCTTGTCTCCATAGGTCACACCACTCCGTTTTAAAGACTGTTCATTCATTCGAAATCCCAACGGTTCAATTAAATGAAGAATGGTATTGGTCGCCACACAAGTTCTTAAAATATTACCTGTATTTTGGGGAATCTCAGGCTCATATAATACAATATTTAACATAGTATCCATCCTTTTATGATTTATATTATACACTAAATAGGCTTAAAAGACAATGGCTTTTATCTTGGAAGCAACAAAAAAGGCAAAATCTCTTTTGCCTTTTTTTATTCTGTTTCTTTATTTTTTGCAATTTTAATCATATGAATAGCTTGATAAATAATAAAAATCACTAAAACAATGGTAATAATTGCAAAGATAACTTGTTTATTTTGTAATAAGTTGGTAGAAAATAGTCCCCCAAGAATGGTGCTTTTCCAAACAACTTTTCCTAAGATGTCATCTTTTTCAATAGTTTGACTTTGACCCTCATAATCGGGGTTAACCCCTACCATCGTATAGACATTCCCATCAATATCAGCAATTTTATGACTAACTAACTCATCTTTTAAATCACCGTTTAAATCAAAATAGAAGGTAACCACATCGCCTTCTATATACTCAGGTTGAGTTCGAACAGCGATAAAGTCTCCAATATTATAAATAGGTTCCATACTATCAGTCACAACAACCATGAAACTATATCCTAATATTTTAGGATATTTGCCTTTGTAAGCAGAATATCCAACATAAATAATAAGCGTTAATCCCAAAACAAATAATAATGCGGGAATAAAAGCAACAATTTTTTTTACAATCTTCAAGTTTGGTCACTACCATTATCATTATTTGGCATCACATTAGTAGAAATTTTTTTAGCTTTTGAAGATGCCCGTTTGGCTTTGGATTTGGCCTTCTTTGCTTGTGACCGTGCTTTTTCTCGTTCTTTTTCCTTTTGAGCTTGAAGATGAACTTTTTCTCGTTCTCGTTCTTTTTGAATTTGAAGACGCGCCTTTGCTTTTTCTTTCTCTTTTTGAACTTTCAATCGAGCTTTTTCTTTCTCTTTTTCTTTCTCTTTTCGAACTTTCAATCGAGCTTTTTCTTTTTCTTTCTCTTTCTCTTTTTGAACTTTCAATCGAGCTTTTTCTTTCTCTTTTTCTTTCTCTTTTTGAACTTTCAATCGAGCTATTTCTTTTTCCTTGGAAGTAAGGGTCGCTTTACGCTCTTTATCTCCTGTAGTCGGTTTAATATTTTCCCGTTCTTGTTCTTTAGAGGCCAACAACTTAACTTTTTTAGCCATTTCAGCTTTCCTATGTTCTTCTTTAACAACTGTTGCTTTTTTCGCTGTTTGACTAGTGGTTTCTAATTTTTTAAGTACTGCTTGAGCTTTTCTTCTCTCTAAATCACGTAAACGCTTTGCTTCTAAGCGAGCTTTCACTTTGTCACGTTCTTCTTTAGAAAGACCCTTCAACATTTCTTTCTCTTTTTGTTTTTGTGCCAATAGACGCGCTTTCTCACGCTCTTTTTCTTTTTGACGCTTTAATGCTAATTTATCTTTTTCTTTTTGTTTTTGTTTTTGTGCCAACAAACGCGCTTTTTCACGCTCTTTTTGTTTTTGAATTTGAACCTTTTCTTTAACTTTCTCTTTGGCTTTTAAAGTCAAGAGTTTATCACGTTCTCTGTCTTTAATTGCTTGAAGACGATCGATAGAAATAACTTTATCTTTTGTCTTCTTAGTTGGAGCTTTCTTTCCTTGAAGTTTAGCTTTTGCTTTTGCAATTTGTTTTTCAGTTGAAATCTTAGCTTTTCCCATTTTTTTCAAATCTTTGGCTTTATATTTATATATTTGATCCAAAGCTTTTTGATTCCTTATTTTAAAGCGTAATAACGCAATCGGATCTTTTTTAACATCATCTGGAATTTCCATCAAACTTTTAAAAATATTTTCCGTGATTTGAAATGCTTTTTGATACACGTCTTTTAATGCAACGTGATACGGTTCCCCATCGACAACTGAATCATTAATTCGTCGACTATAAAGACGTCTAGCTTCTTGATAATAATACTCATTAATTAAGTTATTCTCCATGATCATGCTTTTTTCTTTACTTGAAATATCGGGATCACTTAATACTTTAGTCTTTTTTGTCCGTTTACTCGAGGTAGGTAGCATAGCAAAACGACCCATGTCTGATTCATCATTACCAACAACTGTCGCAAAAGACAGTAAAATGAGTTCTCGCACACGATCCATGTATTCTTCACTAATTTTTTGTTCAGAAATACCCGTTTCAACCGTATAATCGATTTTCCCATAAGAATCTAAAAATAGCCAAACTTCATAACATTTGCGATAATTATTATCTCTAGTTAAAATGTTGGTCTTTTGAATAGGGGCATGAACAGGACGAGTGCTTTTAAGATTACGCATGAATGGCGAGTTCACAAATCCCAAAATGGCTGAACGAACATTTTCAATACGTGTCAATAATTCTTGATTACGAATTTCCGCTTCACTATCCATAACTTTTTTTTCAACGGTTAATCGCATTTCAAAATCAACTTTAATATTATCATATTCAAATTTTGACGTTTCATTAAATTTATTAATAAAATCTGAACCAATCAAGCGAGTAATCGTTGCATATCGTTTTTCAACAAATAACACAAGTTTTTCAATGAGTGTTTTAACAAATCTATTTTCATAAATAGCGAGATCTTCTTCTTGATAAACTGTTAGAATCTTTTCAGGAATGACCTCACCAGCATCAGTAATGGTTCGAACGTATCGAGAATGTGATGCCAAATGGCGAACAGAGGCCGCTGATGTTTTTTTAGCCATTTCAATCGGAACAATTTCTGATTGATCTTTTATAAATGATTTAGGATTGCGAACAATGTTGTCAATAGACGAAATACTAGTTTCTAAAAAATCAACCCACGTTCCATCGAAAATTCGAGTTTCAATTAAATATTTTTGAAATAAGGTATTATCTCCAACGCCAATAGCACTTAAAAAAGACGTAGAAAAAGGGTCTTTTTCATTGACTTGTGTAACACGAGTATTAATTTTTCCATAATATCGCTTTACATAATCAGCACTCATAAGACCCACTCCTTACTGGTTATTAGACCATTTTTTGTAATTGCTTAATGTAATTGATTGATTCCATAAATTTGTTTTTACCAAACGTTTTATTAATTTCCACAATTAATCCATCGAGTTCATTCTTCATAAAGGTAATGTTTAAGGCTTCAAATTTCCGAAGAATTTTATGAGCCAGCGTATAATCAAGAGCTTCGATGTCAGACCCTCCACAAGCCACATACACAGGAATGAACATTTTTATTTGTT
>JBAYFA010000038.1:0-8133 GCA_041667425.1 Bacilli bacterium | reverse complement strand
TGATGCTTTCACATACGCCTCAAATACCTCCGAGTCAATCGGAGTCGTCGCCCCATAATCAAAATAAATCAAATTTGTCATCTCTTTGCTCATCATGTGGAAGGCGTCCTTTCTTAAAAATGAGGATATTGTTGTTCAATTTCTCTTTATTATTATACTACAAAAAAGTCTTATTGAAAATATATACTTGAAAAAAGTCGATAAATGGAGTATATTAAACCCAATAGTGGAGGCATTTATGATAGATCAAAAATTAAAAGCACTCTTAGAAGGGGTCAAAGAAGAAGTCACCATTTTATCTTTATCTACTGCTTTCTTGTATCACGAATTATGTGATGTTAATTGGTTGGGATTCTATTATTCCAAGAACAATCAACTCTATTTGGGCCCATTCCAAGGACTTCCTGCATGTATTGAAATCCCCTATGGGAAAGGGGCTTGCGGTCGCGTTGCTCGTTCTAAAGAACCGCTCATTATCGCTGATACTCATGAGGCGGCCAACTATATTGCCTGCCACTCAGAAACACGTTCAGAAATGGTCTTACCTATTATAATTGATGATGCTCTTTATGCCATATTAGATATCGACAGTGTATCTATTAACCGTTTTAGTGAAGAAGATAAGCAGCATTTACTTGCTTGTACCTACGTCATTGCCGCTTCCATCAAATCTATTTAATCTATTTTCTTTAATTGTTTCCTAACAATTATGTCATATGGGACGAATCGACAATTCACTATATAATATAAATAAAGCTAGACCAAATGGTCTAGCTTTTAAATATCATCTTATTCTTCAACAAACATAATAACTGCCATTTCAGCAGCATCACCGCGACGAACACCAGCTCTTAATACTCTAGTATATCCACCTTTGCGATTAGCATACTTAGGGGCAATTTCAGAGAACAACTTTTGAATTGCAAATTGATTTTCATCAGCTTTCTCAAAACGAATCATTTGAGCCGCTTTTCTACGAGCTGCTAAATCGCCTGCTTTTCCTAAAGTAACCATTCTGTCAGCAAGACGTTGTAGTTCTTTTGCTTTATGATAAGTTGTTTCAATTTGATTATTAATAATTAAGTCCGTAACTAAGTCGCGTAGCAAAGCTTTGCGTTGGCTTGAATTACGTCCTAATCGACGATAGCCTAATGACATGTCGTTTTCCTCCTTCTTCCGCTTATAACCGTTTATTTTTCATCTTGATCATCATTATCTTCTGGATCCATTTCAAGAATGGTATCCGCAAGCGATGAATCATCAAAATCATCATTTTCATCTAGATCAGAATCTTGTAGTTCACTTTCATAAGAATGTTTTAAATGTAAGCCGATTTCACGTAATTTGGTCACGACTTCTTTTAACGATTTACGACCCAGATTTCGAACTCTCATCATTTCTTCTTCAGTTTTTTGTGTGAGTTCACCAACTGTATTGATGCCAGCACGTTTTAAACAGTTATAAGAACGAACTGATAAATCTAAATCTTCAATCTTCTTTTCTAACTTCTTATTAGCGATTTTTTCTTCTGGTTCATACATATAATTTTGTTCAACAATCGCCTCATTGATAGAAGCTACAACATTCAAATGATCAATTAAAAACTTTGACGCTAAACTGAGTGCATCAGCAGGTTTAATACTACCATTAGTCCAAATTTCAATCGATAGTTTATCATAATCAACTTGGTCGCCAACACGTACTTTTTCAACATCGTATTTACAACGAACGATTGGAGTGTAAATGGAATCAATAGCAATTCGACTAGTGACTTTATTTCCTGATTTATCGTAAGAAAAAGCTTTATTTTCATTTGCACTGACATATCCAACACCACGTCGCGCATAAAAACGACCTTTAATTTTCGCACCAACATCCATTGTTGCTATCACGAGATCAGGATTTACAACTTTTATGTTGCTTTCTTTCACAAGATCACTAGCATGAATAACGCCTGGACCTTCCGCAATGAGTGTCATTTCATACAAATCATTTTTTTCATGGGGCATTACTTTAAATAGGTCTGAATCATCAATTGATAGTATGACATTTTTTAAATTTAATACAATTTCAGTCATGTCTTCATGAACTCCTGGAATTGCCATAAACTCATGTTCCACACCTTCAATGTCCATCGAAACAATACTAATACCTGGCATCGACGAAAGTAAGACACGTCTAAATGTGTTTCCTAAAGTGATTCCATATCCTCTTTCTAATGGGGTAATGGTAAATTTACCGTAATGGCTATTATCATCAACAGCATCGATGATGGCTTGAGGTTTAATGAATTCAAATTTTCTCATTTGAGCCCTCCTTTATTTTATTATCCGCGTGGTTTTTTTGGCGGACGGCAACCATTATGTGGAACTGGAGTAACGTCTTTAATCGATGTAATTTCAAGTCCTGCTACTTGCAGAGCCCGAATCGCTGCTTCACGACCAGGACCTGGTCCTTTTACAGTCACTTCTACTCGAGACATTCCAAATCCAACAGCAACTTTTGCGCACGCTTCACTTGCCATTTGTGAGGCAAATGGAGTGGATTTTTTACTACCACGGAATCCGAGGGCACCAGCGCTGCTCCAGGCAACGGCATTTCCAGCAGGATCAGTAATGGTAATAATACAATTATTAAAAGTTGAGTGAATGTGAGCAACTCCACTAGGGATATTAACTCTTGTTTTACGTTTTTTAACTTGTTTCGCCATACTTCACTCTCCTACACAGTCTTCTTCTTATTTGCTACGGTTTTGGATGGACCTTTACGAGTACGAGCATTACATCTTGTATTTTGTCCTCTAACAGGTAATCCACGACGATGACGAATTCCACGGTAGCTACCGATTTCCATCAATCGTTTAATGTTCATAGCAGTTTCGCGTCGCAAATCACCTTCTACTTTATAAGCAGTCACTTCACGACGAATATCAATTAATTCTTGTTCTGTTAAATCTTTTACGCGTTTTTCTTCTGAAACGCCAGCTTTTCGTAAAATATCTTGTGCAAGTGGTTTTCCAATACCATAAATATAAGTTAATGATATTACCACTCGTTTATCACGAGGAATATCTACTCCAGATATACGAGCCATTTTAACCTCCTATTACCCTTGTCTTTGCTTGTGTTTAGGGTTTTTACAAATTACCATAACACAGCCTTTACGTCTTATAACTTTACATTGATCACAAATTGGTTTAACCGATGGTCTAACCTTCATTTCTTTGTTCCTCCTAAATTTTTATATTACTTATGACGATAAGTAATGCGTCCACGTGTTAAGTCGTACGGTGAGAGTTCAACAGTTACTTTATCACCCGGTAAAATCGTTATGTAATGCATACGGATTTTACCAGAAACGTGGGCCGTAATTAGATGACCGTTTTCAAGCGTCACTTTAAAAATGGCGTTTGGCAAGGCATCGGTAACTGTCCCTTTTAATTCAATGACATCACTTTTGGACATCTAGATTCTCCTCCTCTTTCGTTAATATCTCATATCCTTCTGCGGTTATTACAATGCTGTGCTCAAAATGAGCACTATCAGATCCATCACTGGTAACAGTTGTCCATTCATCTTTTAAAATACGTACCTTATCCGTTCCAATGTTAACCATTGGTTCGATGGCAAGCGTCATTCCAGCACGAAGAATGGGTCCATATCCAGCAGGACCAAAATTCGGAATCGGTGGATCTTCATGAAGCGCAGCGCCCACACCGTGACCGGTGAAGTCTTTTACTACTGAAAATCCATATTGAGTAACATATTGTTCAATCGCATGCGAGATATCCGATAAACGTTGATTCGGTTTCGCAAATTTAAGTCCTTCAAAAAGGGCATTTTTCGTCACTTCTAAAAGAAGAGCTCTTGTTTGGCTGATTTGCCCAACAGGATGAGTCATTGCACTATCGCCATGGTAGCCTTTATAACAAGCCCCCACATCAATTGCGATAATATCACCTAATTTAAGTTTGATTTTTTTACTTGGAATTCCATGAATAACAACCTGATTGATTGAAGCACAAATTGATCCCGGAAAACCTCCATATCCTTTAAAAGACGGAGTGGCTCCTTGAGAACGAATGGCTTTTTCAGCAATTTGGTCAAGATCAAATGTTGAAACACCAGGAGCAATCGCTTCACGCACCATTCGATGAGTATAGGCAACAATTCGTCCTGCTTCTCTCATTAATTCTATTTCTCGACTACTTTTTATTGAAATCATTCATACCTCCAAGTATTGGTTCAATGTCACGGAATGCGAGTTGGACATCTCCGTATCCTTTTGCACGAACAACAAGACCTTTGGCTTCGTAGTATGCAAGAAGAGGAAGAGTCTTTTCCTCATAAACCGTCAAACGATGATGAATTGTTTCTTCCGTATCGTCTTTACGGTGAATAAGAGTACCACCACACACATCACAAACCCCATCTTGAGTGGGCTTTAGACTGAGGATGTGATACACAGCCCCGCACCGACTACAAACACGACGTCCGCTTAATCGTTTAATTAAAACGTCGCGATCAATTCTCATATCGATTACCGCATCTAATTTCACATTCATCTTAGAAAGAATGCGATCAAACGCATGAGCTTGATTTAAAGTACGAGGAAATCCATCAAAAATAAATCCATGTTGAGCGTCTTCTTTTTGAAGTCTTTCTTCAACAAGTTCAATGGTCACTTCATCGGGAACAAGTTCTCCTTGGTCAATATATTGCTTTGCAATTTGTCCTAGAGGCGACTTTTTTTTCATCGCCTCGCGGAACATATCGCCAGTTGATATATGAGGTATATGATAAACATCTTTGATGACAGATGCCATCGTTCCTTTACCTGATCCAGGAGCCCCCATAATGAGCATTCGCATTGCAAATCCCCTAGTTAATAAATCCGCGATATTGCTTTTCTTGCATTTGAGTCTTTAATTGCTTATATGTTTCAATGGCAACACCAACAACAATGATTAAACCAGTTCCACCAATTTGAATGGCAGAGGATGTTAGTTTAAATGCAGATGAAATGATAATTGGAATAACGGCAACGAGTGACAAATAAGTTGCACCGACCATCGTAATTTTAAATAAAACCCGAGCCAAGTACGATGCCGTTTCTTCTCCAGGACGAACTCCAGGAATATATGCATTGTTTTTTTGTAAATTCTCTGACATTTTCTCAGGATTGATTTGTAAGAATGCATAAAAGAATGAGAAAACGAAGATTAATATAATATAAACAATGAATCCAATCGTTTCCGTAGTAGAGAAGGTTTGATGCAACCAATATCCTACTCCACTTTCCAAATTCAAATTGCCAATTGAAATAATTAATTGAGGTAAACTCATCAATGTTGAAGCAAAAATGACAGGAATAACGGATGCAGAATTAAGTTTGATTGGAATATTAGAATCGCTTTTTCCTCGAAATGATGCAGCAGCTGGACGATTCGCATATTGAATGGGGATCTTCCGTTGAGCCGATTCCATAAAAGCAATGGCAACAATAATAAATACCAAAAGAAGTAAAATGACAAAGAATTTAATAATATCGCCAACAGTACCTGAATCAGTAATAAATTGAGTCCAAAGTTCCATGAACATTTGTGGGAAAGAGGCAAGGATACCCGTCACGATTAACATCGATGAACCATTTCCTATACCTTTTGCAGTGATCTTTTCAGCAAGCCACATCGAGAATGCCGTTCCTGCAGTTGCAATTATCGCAAGATAGACAAAGATGAAAGGGCTGTTGCCTAAATAGATATCTTGGTAATTAGTACCAATTCCAATAGTTAACGTCAGTGATTGAATGAATGCCAATCCCAACGCAACATACTTAGTTAGTTGACTTAGTTTTTGTTTACCGGTTTCTCCCTCTTCGCTCCACTCTTTTAAAGTCGGAACAATATCCATTTGTAATAATTGAATAACAATGGATGAGGTAATATAGGGACTAATCCCAAGGGCAAGAATTGAAAAATTTGAAAGCGCTCCACCAGTAAAAACATCTAAGAAACCAAACATCTTAGCACCTAAGCCTTCAGTTACAAGGGCTTCAGGACTGATGAATGGCATAATGATTTGAGCTCCAAGGCGATAAACCAACAAGAATAACGCCGTGAATAAAAACATTATTAAGATTTTTTTACTACTCTTGGAAATGGCCATTTTAAATCACCTCAATTTTTCCACCAGCGTCTACAATACTTTTTTCGGCTGACTTAGAGAATTTATTTGCTTTAACGGTTAAACTAACAGTTAGTTTTCCATTTCCCAAAATCTTCAAACCATCAAATTGTTTATTAACTAAACCTTTTTCACGAAGAGACGCAAACGTCACTTCTTCACTCTTTGTAAATACATTGAGCTCTTCAACATTCACAATAGCATAATCTTTACGGTTAACATTGGTAAATCCACGTTTTGGAATACGTTTGAATAAAGGAGTTTGTCCTCCTTCAAAACCAGGGCGTACACCCCCTCCACTACGAGAGTTTTGACCTTTTGTTCCGCGAGTACTTGTTTTACCCATGCCTGATCCAATTCCACGACCGACGATTTTCTTAGAATGTCTTGCCCCTTGATTGGGTGTTAAATTTTGTAAATTCATGGGTGCCTCCTATTCTGTTACTTCAACTAAATGTTTAACAGTATTCACCATACCACGTACAGCTTCATTGTCAACTTTAGTAATTACATTTCCTATTTTTTTCAATCCAAGCGCCTTTAAGGTTTTTGCTTGATTTGGTTTATGACCATAAACACTTTTCACTAATGTAATTGTAATTGTTTTTTCCATGGCCATTACACCCCTATCTCATGAACTTCTTTACCACGAATGGCAGCAACTTCTTCGATAGTTCTTAGATTTTTTAGTCCTTCAATTGTTGCACGAACAATATTGATTGGAGTTGAAGATCCAAGAGATTTTGTGAAAATATTTCCAATTCCGACCATTTCAACAACGGCACGAACTGGTCCACCTGCGATAACACCTGTTCCTTCAGGAGCGGGTTTTAAGAAAACCATTCCTGCACCATACACACCTGTAATTTGATGTGGAATGCTTGTTGCAACAACAGGAACTGTAATCATATTTTTCTTAGCATCTTCAACAGCTTTTTTAATAGCATCTGGGATTTCAATGGCTTTGCCTGTTCCAACTCCCACACGACCATTTTTATCTCCAACGACAACAACAGCACTAAAGCGGTATCTTCTACCACCTTTTACAACTTTGGTGACGTGGTTAATGCTGACGACACGTTCTTCAAATTGCTTGGGAGCAACTTCGAATCTCGAATCTTTTCTTTGCTTTTTATCTTTATCTTGACGCATCAGCTTTTCCTCCTAAAACTTTAATCCGGCTTCACGAGCGGCATCAGCAAGTGCTTTTACACGCCCATGATATAAATATCCACCACGATCAAAGACGACAGTTTTGACGCCTTTTTCGACTGCTCTTTTCCCAACAAGAGCACCCACTTGTTTAGCGGCTTCGATATTGGATCCGTTTTCTAATTTCAATTCTTTATCATTGCTTGAAGCACTCACAATAGTCACTTGCGCTTCATCATCAATGACTTGTGCATAAATATTAGTATTTGAGCGAAAAACATTTAAGCGTGGAGTAGATGATGTGCCGGAAATATTTTTACGAATTCGTAAATGACGAACTTTTCGTGTGAAATTACTTGATTTTTTGTTTATCATTAATATTTCGTCTCCTTTCTACTTGGCTTTCTTGCCTTCTTTGCGACGAATAACTTCTGTTTTATAACGAATACCCTTCCCCTTATAAGGTTCAGGTTTTCTAACAGCACGAATTTCCGCTGCAAATTGGCCTACTTTTTGTTTATCAATACCTTCAATAATAACTTCTGTTGGTTGAGGAATTTTAATACTCAAGCCTTCAGGAATGGGCATTTCAACAAGATGAGAATAACCAGCTGCGATAACAAGGGTATTCCCCTTTAAAGAAGCACGATATCCAACACCTTCGATGGTTAATCCTTTAACATACCCAACGCTCACACCTTGAATCATATTATTGAGTAGGGCACGAGTGGTTCCATGAAGAGTTCTATGTTGAATGGTATCACTAGGACGAGTGATTTGAATCGCTCTATCTGTC
>JBAYFA010000037.1:0-8192 GCA_041667425.1 Bacilli bacterium | reverse complement strand
TGAGAATTCATCGAGATTAGTAATCGAAATTTGTCTTTTTGTTAAAACCGTATATATATCTCCATACGTAATGGATTTACGACTAATCGCACCATCCGGATCAAAAAAATCAATTTCTAAATACACAACCCCTTCATCAAAATAAGCAACACATTGTTGAACCTGGGGTGTTTGTTTAATAGTTTTGGCTAATCCGGTTTTTAAAGCAGTTTTTAAAATATCTCCATCTTGATATAAATATTCATATTGATAATCCGTATTAGAAGCTAACCCTGTAAAAGTAACACTTCCACTAGTCACTTCTTTTGTTTCATCATTCATGCGAACATACAAGGTTCCCAAAGTTTGATCAAGAACATGAATATTTAAAGTGATTTGATCAACTCCCAAAACGGCAGATGTTTCTACTGGAATGTCTTTAACAACAAATAGTAAAGCACTAAAAACATAACGATCTTCCCCTTCAGGGGGGGTATTCACAGTCACAATTTGACCATTTTGGCGAGCAACCATGGTGACACTTCCTCCACCATCCATTTGATACGCTTCAACCATATCAAACCGCTTTAAAATAGCATGAGCTTCTTGTTGAGTAGCCCCAGTGGTAGGCGAAGAATTTGATCCATCAATAGTCATTAACATTAAAGTTCCATCACTTGTGCGGCCAAAAATAGACCGTGGATAAGCTCGCGTATTATAAGCAGCAGTCGACGGACTATCAACACCATTATCTCTCATAACAGTATGAAATCCAATTCCTGCTTCCACATTATTCAAGTCATTAGCAAATTCAAATTGTACTTTAATATAGGTTCCAACTGATAAGGCAGCAATCAAAGCAGTATCTTTTGTGCTGATGGCAAAATCACCACTATTTAAAGTGGCATGAGTAGTAATATCAGTGATATTTCCTTTTCCAAAGAACCCATTTTGACCCTGAATGCCTTTATAAGTATAGGTTTCGGAATTGTTTGCAAATGCCAAATCGGCATCCATCACAACAAATAAAGAATTCCCAGAAACTTCAATAGCCGGACGTTGAGGTCCAGTATAGTAAGGAGTATATAAACTACTACCATTATCGACGGGATTTTCATTATATCCACTAATAGGAAATTTAGCACTAACACTGCCATCACTGGCAATAACACTTAAGAACATCCCTGATATAGGGGCAGCATTTGAGCCCGTATAGTCCCAAGTTGTTCGATAATAATTCAATTGGTCAACACTGCCATCATTTAAAAATCCAACAATATTTCCTGCTCCATACGGAAGCACGGGAACTGAAAACCATTTTTCATAATCAGCAATCATCGGATAATATGGTTGAGGGTAGAAATAATCACTACCTTCTGCCGATAGACTCTCTCCATATTTGGTCGCATATTGATCAGCATTAATCCCTCCAACAACCGTCCATCCAGGATGAAGGGTCTCATAATTACGGGCAATATCCCCAATAGGACGACGAATAAACCCATCCTTTGTATCAGTAGAAATAGCCCAAGATACTAGTTTAGCTTTTGAGTTGGTATCCATTTCCAAAACATTCACGGATTGGTCATACGTAGAACTACTACGCACAGTTTTACCATTTTCGTAAATATAGGATGCAAACCCATTAATGGATGTGACCGACGTTTCTAATTTTTCATAGCTGACGGTATTAACATCATTCCAATAGACATTACCAACAGCATTGACTTGGAAAATACCAAACGTGCAAATCAAAACCATAAACATCATAAAAATAACTAATCGTTGTCTCATATATCCTCCTGAAAATTAGCTAAATTTATTATAACGCTTCTTACTTAAAATGTAAACCCCATCTCACATAATTTTATAAGTTTTATAATTTATGGCCTCATAAAAGGGGAGAAAATACTTTTAAGAAAAAAACAATTACTTTTTTAAAAAAAGACTGATTTTTCATATCCTTCAACGAAATTGGCATAGACACATCGATTAAATGACTAAAGTCCTCAACAAGTTCATCAACTGCTTGCGTGTGAATCATAAACGCTGAAACTTCTAAATGAAGATACAAACTTCGATAATCCAAATTTGCTGAACTCACCACTCCTACTTCATCATCAACCGCCATGCATTTTGAATGAAGAAAGCCTGGTAAATATTCATATATCTTAACCCCTGCTTCTAATAAATCAGTATAATACGACTGAGTCACATAGAAAACAATTTTTTTATCTGGAATATGAGGAGTAAAAATACGAACATCAACCCCACTTCTAGCACACATGAGAATAGCACTCAATAATTCATTATCCAAAATCAAATACGGAGTCATTATATAAGCAGTCTTCTTTGCATGATTTAATAAAGAAATGTATACATTTTCAGTCACCTGAAAAGAACTAAACGGAGAATCTCCAAATACTTGAACAATCCCAGCATCAGTATATTCTTCATCAGGCAAATATTCATTAATATTCATATGTTCTTTGGTGGAAAATTCCCATAGCTGTATGAATAAAATAGCCAGTGTACGAACTGCTCCACCTTCAAGGCGAACGGAGGTATCCTTCCAATGACCAAATCGTTCAATTTGATTAATATATTCATCCGATAAATTTATACCACCTAAAAACCCTATTTTACCATCAACCACTGTTGTTTTACGATGATCCCGATAATTCATAAAGGAAGATAATTTGGGTCGAAATGGATTAAAATTAACAACTTTTAACCCCTGGGAAGTTAAAATTTTTTTAAAATTACGAGAAGTTTTGTGAATACATCCAAAATCATCAAAGATTAATCGAACATCTAATCCATCCTTTGCCTTTTCAATTAATATATCAACAATCGTTTGCCACATCAACCCATCTTGAATAATGAAATACTCCATAAAAATATAATGTTTTGCTTGCTTTAAAGCAAGAATCAATTCCGAAAAAAACACTTTCCCAGGAGTTAATAATTTGGTTTTAGTATTTTTATACACTTTACAATCCGTTGCAAATTCTATAAAATTGACAATTTTTTGAAGACTTGGATCTTCAATGGCTTTTAATACATGAAAATCATTATCAATAATATAATTATTGTGATTCATCGTTTGCTTAATTCTTTCTTCCTTGCTCTTAGAAAGACGAACTCGACCAAAAATAATGTAAAAACCAACCCCAATAATTGGAAAAACAAGAATAATAAAAATCCAAGAAATTTTATACGCAGGATTGAAATGCCGATTCAAAATAATAAGACTGGTAAAAACACCAATAATTTGAAAAGTAAAATATACAGGTAAACCAACGCCTGCTATTTGATAAAATAGAAAAAAGATAAGGGCAATTTGAATCAATATTAAAATAGAAATGATAAAAAAACGACTCATTATAAATTTAATAAAATTTTTTATGAAAGCAAACATATGGCTCATCTCCTCAACTAACTCTTCTATTCATTTTATCATATTTCATGTAATAAAAAAGGGTAGAAGGCTACCCTTTTAGTGAAATTTATTTTTTAGGGACACGAATTTTTTTCAATTTAGCATAACGAGGTAATGATTCCTCATACTCCACTTCAGGATCCCCTTGAATAAGAGGAATTACATATTCAAAAAACTTTTCATTTAACCCATTACCATCTTCATTAATCCAACTTCTCGGAATTCTCTTTTCAACATTAGCGGCATGATAAACATCGAGTAACTCATAATTAATTGAGTAATTTTTACCTTCATTGCGTTTGAAAATAACCATTTTATCAGTTTCGCCTTCAATCGCATAACGAACAGCCATAACTCCCGCCATAAAAGCTTCCTCAATATCGGTCTTTGACGCAATATGTCCTGCACATCGTTGTAATAAACTAAATTCAATAGGACGAACCTTTATTTTCAAATTATCAGAGATAATCCCTGCTAAGACAGTGGCAACTCCTCCTAGTTGAGCATGCCCAAATGAATCGGTATTTAAACTGACTAAATATTCAGAAACATATTTTCCATCCATGTCTTGAATACCTTCAGATAAAACGACCATAACTTTGTTGTTCTTTTCTTTAGCAACTCGAATGACATCACTAACAAATTTGTCAGTATCAAAAGGGATTTCAGGCAAGTACACCAAATCAGGTCCATAACCCTTTAATCCAGCAACCGTCGCAGATGCAGTCAGCCATCCGGCATTTCTTCCCATGATTTCGACTATCGTTACAAGACCTGTATCAAACGTATGAGTATCTTGATACAATTCCATCATCGTAGTGGCAACATAACGAGCAGCACTCCCGTATCCAGGACAATGATCTGTTCCATTTAAATCATTATCAATGGTTTTAGGAATACCAATGATATGACATTCATAATCAGCCAATTGCAAATACTTGCTAATTTTGTTACAAGTATCCATAGAATCATTGCCACCATTATAAAAGAAATAGCGAATATTATATTTTTCAAATACTTCTAAAATACGTTTATAATCACGATCATCAACATTAACTGGTTTTAATTTATACCGAACCGACCCCAACGCTGAGGAAGGCGTATTTTTCAATAAGTTTAACTCTTCCACATCTTCTTGACGAATATCAAAAAAGTTTTCATCAAGAATACCTTTAATTCCATGCTCAGCCCCATAAATATCAGTAATCAAATCATATTTCAAAGCTTCCAAAAATACTCCAGCAGCACTCGCATTAATAACCGCAGTTGGACCTCCTGACTGTCCAAATAAACAGGCTCCTTTTAGTTTTGTCATAATCTCCTCCGTAATAAAAAAATTCTAATACCATTTTACAACAAAACAATTTTTTTTGCAAGCCTTTTCACATTTTGTTAATCAAAGATGATGTCGTTGCGATAACGAGCAATTTGTTTAACGTCTTTATCACCTCGTCCAGACAAATTGATTACAACGATCTTATCAGTTGATAAAGTCGGAATAATTTTCATCGCCGCAGCAAGAGCATGACTACTTTCGATTGCAGGAATAATACCTTCCATTTTCGACAAGTATTCAAACGCTTGAACAGCTTCCTCGTCTGTAATAGCCACATATTCAGCTCGTTTACAATCATGTAGTAACGCATGTTCAGGCCCCACTCCTGGATAATCAAGTCCAGCAGAAATGGAATAAGCTTCTTTTGTATTTCCTTTTTCATCTTGTAAAACCAATGTATTCATTCCATGAATCACACCTTCACTTCCACAAGTCATGGTAGCAGCATGATAATTTGTATCAATTCCTTTTCCAGCAGCCTCACAACCAATCAAACGAACCTCAGGATAAGGAACAAATTCATAAAATGCTCCCATGGCATTGCTACCCCCTCCAACACAAGCTAAAATTACATCAGGTAGCCTTCCTTCTAACGCCATCATTTGCGTATGAATTTCTTGTCCTATAACTTTTTGAAATTCCCGGACCATCGTCGGATAAGGGTGAGGACCAACAACAGACCCAATGACATAAAAACTTTGCTCGATTTCTTGACTCCATTTCATCAAGGCACTATCAACTGCTTCTTTGAGTGTTTGCGTTCCAAATTGAACCGACACAACGGTTGCACCAAGTAATTTCATTTTATAAACATTTAAACTTTGCTTTTGAATATCCACTTCACCCATATGGATTTCACAATCCATTTTTAATAAAGCAGCAATTGTAGCTGTGGCAACGCCATGTTGACCTGCTCCTGTTTCCGCAATTAGCTTGGTTTTACCCATTCTTTTAGCGAGTAATCCTTGACCAATCACATTATTGATTTTATGAGAGCCTGTATGGTTTAAATCTTCACGCTTTAAATACACTTTTGCTCCTTTTAAATCCTCAGTCATATTCTTGGCAAAATACAAATTTGAAGGTCTTCCTGCATATTGATGATAAAGATTTTGAACTTCTTCTAAAAATTGCGGATCCTTCATTGCCTCCAAATAGGCCATTTCAACTTTTTTCACAGCTTCGAGAACTGCGCCTTGGACAAATTGTCCACCATACTTTCCAAATTCCATGTTCTTTCCTTTCGAGATAAGGGGTTTTTTTTGGGAAATAAAAAAAGTTACTCCTCCCAAGGGACGAATAACTCGCGGTGCCACCCAAATTTAAGAAATTACTTTCTTCTTTACAAAATACTCCATCTTATCGATTTTTATATTTTTTCCCGATAACGTGGGATGACGGCTCAGACTACTATGACTTCGTCTTGCTTCTCATGAGGCCATTCATTAAATAATTTGCTTGTCAGTATTTCACCACCACTGACTCTCTGGATAGGTCATTATTCAATTACTTATCTCAATCATCGAATTTACAACTATTATAAAGTATTTTAAATTAATTTGCAAGTAATTTATAAAAGTAAACGTTTTATTTTGCACTATCACCATAATTAGCTAAAACTCGAGCACTCGGATCATTGACTTGACACCCAGGCCATGTTTTATTAGGCATCCAAAAATCGACAATCATATGAGCTTGATTGGGATAGTATCGCTCAAAGATAGTACGATACAACAGCGATTCCTTTGTAAAAGGAGTTGCATGCAAATAACGTTGCCTTTGTATTTCAAATTCTTCATCAGTATATTGTGTATTCGCATAGGCTTTTAAATAATCAACCATGGAATGACCCACTGCATCTGAAAATGCTGCTTTTTCACGATACAAAATACGCTTTGGCAATAACGATCCTTCAAAGGCTTTGCGAAGAAGATATTTTCCTTGTCCATAGGTATTCATCTTCATTTGAGGATCAATACTCATAACGTAGCGAACAAAATCTAAATCACCAAAAGGAACACGAGCTTCAAGGGACCATCTTGAAATACATCGATCGGCCCGTAAAACATCATATTGATGAATTTCATCAATGCGTTTTTTTGCTTCTAACTGAAAATCTTGAGCAGATGGAGCAAAGTCAGTATATTTATAACCGAATAATTCATCACTAATCTCGCCAGTTAATAAAACACGCACATCAGTATGTTCGTGAATATATTTACAAATTAAATACATTCCAATAGAAGCACGAATCGTCGTAATATCAAAAGAACCCAACGTACGAATAACATCTTCTAATGCCTCAAAAACATCTTTTTCCGTAATAATAACTTCCTGATGATCACTATGAATATACGTTGCCACTTCTGCTGCATATTTCAAATCAATGGCATCTGTTGACATACCGATGGCAAATGTTTTGATTGGTTTAGATAGACTCTTTGCAGCAATTGCACAAACCAATGATGAATCAAGTCCACCTGACAACAAAAATCCCAATGGAGCATCTGCATCCAAGCGTTTTTCAATCCCTTTGACCAGTTTTTCATGAATGTGAGAACATACTTCATCAATCGAGGAACTTGTAAATTCAGACACTTCTGTGAGCGTAGTATATGGAATAAATTGACCTTTCACATAATAATGTCCTGGAGGGAATGGATAAATCACTTGACAAAAAGCCACTAAACTAATAGCTTCTGAAGCAAACATAATGTTTTGACTACTTGAATAACCATAATATAATGGCCGAATCCCAATGGGGTCGCGAGCAGCAATCAATCCATAGGCAGGATCAAATAAAATCATCGCAAATTCAGCATCTAATTTGTTAAACATTTGTAACCCATATCGTTCATATAACGGGAGAATAATCTCACAATCGCTATCTGACTTAAATGAATAGGTTGATTCTAACTCTTTTTTTAAAATTCGAAAGCCAAATAATTCCCCATTACAGATGACCATTTGATCTCGATAAACAAATGGTTGCATAGCAGCATCAGTTAATCCCATAATAGATAACCGATGAAATCCAAGATATCCCCCAGGAATTGATACAAATTGCGTGTCATCCGGTCCCCGATGTTTCGTCTTTGCAAATTCCTGTTCTAATTGATGTGCAGGGATATCCAATCCTTCATAGCCAAAAATTGAACACATATTTTCTCCTTATAAAAAAGCACAGCATTTTCCTATCATTGTAGGACGAATGCTGTGTAATCCGCGGTACCACCTATTTTACTAGTTATCACTAGTCACTTTTATCTTCTATTAAAGACTTCGACGCTAACGGGTCTACCCGGTTATTCCTACTTTTTTGTTCAGAACACAACTCCGAAGTGTTATTCATTCAAATTAAGTCATCAGTTTTCCACTCTCACTGACTCACTAAAGACATCCTCTAAATTACTTGTCTTCATCATAGTTATTGTT
>JBAYFA010000036.1:0-8267 GCA_041667425.1 Bacilli bacterium | reverse complement strand
AGGCCATTCGATCTGTCGTCTCTTTCTATAAAGCATCATTAACAGATCTTCTCATTATTTACGATGATTTGGATTTAGAAATTGGGTCTTTTAAAATCAAACCCACAGGGTCAAGTGGTGGTCAAAAGGGAATGAAATCCATTATTGATTGCTTAGGTACCTCAGATATTCAAAGAATACGCATCGGAATAACAAGCGATTTAAAACCCGACAAAGAAAAAACAGTTGATTATGTATTGAGTAAATTTTCAAAATCAGATAAGGCAAAAATTGATTCATTAAAAATAATGGCCTTGTTATGGGTTGAAGATTTTGTTCGATTGAGTTTTGATGAACTTATGAATAAATATAATCGAAAAAATGGCTTATAAGAATTTATAAGCCCTTTTTCCATATAATCAGGAGAGAAAATACATGCAAAGTAGTATCATGCTTTTTAAACAATATTCAATGGTGAACACAATTTTGCAAGCAACCAAACAAGCAAGAAGTCGAACGTTAGTGGTTAATTCAACGCCGACTCATGATGCCTTATTGGCATCGTGCTTAGCTGAAGAGCATTTGCAACCAGTGGTCTATGTGGCTGCAAATATTTACAAAGCAACGAGTGCTTACGAAATGCTTTGTCAAATATTAGGATATGAAAATGTTCACTTTTATGTAACAGATGATGTGGTTGCGATGGAGCTATTGGCCGCATCTAGTGAATTTCGCTATGAGCGACTTCATACAGTTAATGCCATCATTGCTCATCAAGTACGAGTCATCGTTACCCATGTGAGTGCTTTAACAAGACCACTTTTACCGCGAAAGGTGATTGAAGATCATGTAGTTACTTTGCGCAACAAAGAGGTTATTCACCCTCAACAACTCATCCGAAAACTAGTCGAAGGAGGATATCGAAAAGTCGGTATAACTCAGGCTGTGGGTGAGTTTTCTGTGCGTGGAGAGATCATTGATATTTTTCCAATTAATCGAAATGAACCCATTCGAATTGATTTATTCGATATCGAAATTGATTATATTAAAACGTTTGATCCTGTGAGTCAAAAGACCATTTCATTGCTTGAGACGGCGGAGGTCTATCCCATGAATGAATTAATCTATGAAGACCCAGAGGCGGTTATTGAGCGCATTCGTCAAGATGATCCTGACGGCGAGTTAGCCTCAGAAATTGAAGATTTGAAAAACTATCATCATTTAGAAAGTTTACATCGGTTGATTGAATATATGAGGCCGGATTGGTGCACTTTACTAGACTATTTAGATACTAAAATTATCTTATATGAAGAGGTCAAACAGATAGAAGATAGTTATAAAAAAATGGTGATGGAAGTGGCTTCGCATGTGGAAGAAAAAAAGCTATCGTCGCGGATTCAACTACGTTATTATGCTGATTTTTCTTTGATATTTCCATCTGAAACACCACAAATATTTTGTAGTGAATTTCGTCAAAGTTTGGTGGGATATTCTTTTGAAAATGTCATCGATATGCACGGTTATACGGTGTTGGATTATAGCAATCATTTACAAAATTTAGCGTTGGATTTGCAATCCATTCATCGTCCGATTGTGGTTAGTGCAACGACGATACAAACAAGGGGATTGTTACAAGAAATTTTAAATGATCGTGGCCTGGCTTGGGTGGATTATGAGGGGGTATTAAAACAAAATCAAATCTATGTTGCGTTGATTCCCAATGGGATTAGTTTTGGATTTACTAATGGGGTTGAAGTAATTCACGAATCCAATATTTTTAAGAAGTTTCGTCCTAAAAGAGCAACCTATCGAAGTGCTTATCAAGAAGCCACCGCTCTTCACGATGTGGATGATTTAAAAACTGGAGATTTTGTTGTGCATTATGATTATGGAATTGGACAATATTTAGGAATTAAAACGGTAGAGTTACAGGATGTGAAAAATGATTACATCATGCTTCGATATTCGAATATGGAACTCTATATTCCCGTTGAAAATATAAATTTATTAGAGCGATATCAAGGCAGTGAAGGAAGTGTTCCTAAATTAAGTGCTATTGGAACCAAAGATTGGGAGCGAAAAAAGGCAAAAGTTAAAGAAAAACTTGAAAGTATTGCCCAAGATTTAATTAAAATTCAAGCATTGCGGGAGGAAGAACACGGGACTGTCTATCAAGTAGATAATGATATTCAAACGGCCTTTGAAGCCGACTTTGAGTATATTGAAACGCCCGACCAATTAAAAACCATCAGTACCATTAAAAATGATATGGAAGCCGGATTGATTGTCGATCGATTGGTGTGTGGAGATGTTGGGTATGGGAAAACAGAAGTTGCTATGCGGATAGCCTTAAAAACCGTGTTATCAGGTGAGCAAGTGGCTTATCTTGCTCCAACAACTATATTAACTCGGCAACATTATTTGAATTTTAAAGAACGATTTTCATCTTATGGCCTTAACGTGGCATTGTTAAATCGAATGGTAGCTCCATCTACTCAAAAAGATGTACTGAACAAACTTCAAAATGGACAAGTTGATATCGTAATTGGAACTCATAAATTATTGGGTGATGACATCAAGTTTCAAAAATTAGGCTTACTTATTGTGGATGAAGAACAACGGTTTGGAGTGGTTCATAAAGAAAAAATCAAACAATTAAAACATAATGTAAATGTGTTGACTCTAACAGCGACTCCGATTCCCCGAACCTTACAAATGGCCTTAATGGGAGTGCGACAATTATCATTAATTGAAACACCCCCTCAAAATCGATATCCTGTTCAAACGTATGTGTTAGAACAAAACGATACCATTATTCGTGAAGCAATTTATCGTGAATTAGGCAGAGGGGGGCAAGTATTTTATTTACATAATCGCATTAGCGATTTAGAACGAATATATCGTCGTCTTCGCCATTTGGTTCCGGAAGCTAAGATATTGATTGCTCATGGACAAATGGATCGAAATAGTTTAGAAGACGCGATTGCTGCGTTTATTGATCGAGAATACGATGTGTTGTTGTGTACGACGATTATTGAAACAGGAATTGATATTCCCAACACCAATACACTATTAGTGGATATGGCTGATCGTTTGGGGCTTGCTCAAATGTATCAAATTCGAGGTCGGGTCGGTCGCAGTGATCGAGTATCTTATGCCTATTTTATGTTTGATGAAGATAAAGTTTTAACGCAAACGGGGTTAAAACGATTGAACGCCATTAAAGAATTTACCACTCTTGGTAGTGGATATAAGATTGCCGTTCGTGATTTAGCTATTCGTGGAGCTGGAGATATTTTAGGTCGTGAACAGTCAGGATTTATTGATTCAATTGGTTTAGATATGTATATGAAATTACTAGATGATGCGATGCGTGAAGCGCAAGGGCATCCTGTAACAAAATCAAGTCCTAAGTCATGGGATATTGAAGTGTCTAAACATGTCGATAATCGATATGTTAGTGACGATGAAGTAAAAATTTTCATTCATAAAGAAATTGCCAATATTACATCTAAAGAAGAGAAAAATCGGCTGTATGAAGAATTAGTAGATCGGTTTGGAACTCTGACCGATGAAATAAAATTTTATATGGAAAAAAAGGTACTAGATGCATTAATGCGACAAGTGGGAGTGGAAGATGTGAAGGAATCACTTCATGAAATTCGGATTGTATTTTCTTATGAATATTCTAAGCGAATGAATGGGGCGACGTTATTTCAACTCGCTAATCGGATCAATCCCATCTTTCGGTTTGAATACCGAGCTCGAAAGATTCATGTTATTCTTCCTAAACGGCCCAGTGATACCAAATGGATGGGAACACTGACGGAATTCTTTGAAGAAATCTTGAGGAGGCCTCATGAAATTTATGTTCAAGACTTGTAAAAGTGAGAAATTGTGATATAATAATATCATATAGGAGGAAAACATGGAAAAAATAGCAATCATATCCGATGTAAATGCGGGTCTTGATTATCTTAGTTGGGATCCTGAAATACCCGTTCTAAGATCTATTATTAATTTTGAACATGAACATCTTATTGATGGGATCGATATTCGAGCCGAAGAATTTTATCGTCGGTTACAACAAGATTCATTTATTCCATCCACATCTGCCCCTACGGTAGGTGAGGCCATGGAATTATTAGAAAAGCTTGTTACTGAAGGATATACGGATGTTATTATGTATTCGATATCATATCAACTTAGTAGTATTGGTCAAATGTTAGAAACACTTCGTGAGGATTTTGAGGGAAGGCTTAATATCCATGTCATTGATACCAAAACAGCCGGCTATATGCAAGGGTATTTAGCGGTGACTGCAAAAACCATGGCTAAGGCTGGCAACAGTGTTTCCGAAATTATGGACAGATCACATCATCTCATTAATCATGGGCATGCTTATTTTGTTGTTGATGATTTGAACTATTTAGTTAAAAATGGACGTATTAGCGGAGCTGCCGGTTTTTTAGGTGGACTGATGCGCATTAAACCTGTTCTTGAAATAAATAAAATAGGTCAAATTGTTAGTTTTGAAAAAGTAAGAACTCATCATGGTGCGGTTGAACGCATTAAGCAATTGGTACTGGAAGAAGTAGCAGATTCAAAACACCTGATTGTGTTTATTTTTCATACGGTTCGTGAACAAGATGCCATTGGGTTATCCCAAGAGTTGAATGAATTAATTAAAACTAAAAAAACCATTGAAATCCACGTGATTACTCCGGCTGTTGGAGCGCATATAGGATGTGGAATTCTTGGTATTGGCTATTACAAATTAGATAAATAATAGGAGGCATAATGTGAAAACTAAATTTATGAAAAGTTGGTACATAACTGTTGGTGGATTGACTGGAGTGGCCATTATTTACTTCATTGTTCGTTTTATTGCTTATTCGATTGATCCAGACAACATTACAGCCACATATCAAACCATGGATGTGATTGGATTTATCTTTTTAGGAATTGCGTTACTAATGCTCATTGCGCTTATTCCAATGGCAAAAATTAACGAAGCTAAAGAAATGAAATTACAACAACAAAAAGCGCTTGAACAAGAAAAACTTGCCAAGTACAAAAAGAAAAAATAGGAGATATAATTATGATAGTTAATATGACAAAAATGTTAAACAAAGCCAAAGATGAAAAATATGCAGTCGGTCAATTCAATATTAATAATCTTGAATGGACTAAAACGATTTTAACCGTTTCTGAAGAACAAAAATCTCCCGTTATTTTAGGCGTCAGTGAAGGCGCAGCAAAATATATGGGTGGATTTCATACTGTTGTCGGAATGGTAAAAGGGTTAATGACTGATTTAAAAATTACAGTGGATGTTGCTATTCATTTAGATCACGGAAGTACCTTTGAAAGTTGCAAAAACGCGATTGATGCCGGGTTTTCTTCGGTGATGATTGATGGATCTCATCATCCCATTAATGACAACATTGCGATGACAAAAGAAGTGGTTGATTATGCTCATGCACGGGGTGTGAGTGTTGAGGCTGAAGTTGGCACTGTTGGTGGACAAGAAGACAACGTGAGTGGTGGTATTCAATATGCGAACAAAGATGAATGTGTTCGTATTGTGAAAGAAGCCAAGATTGATTTCTTAGCTCCTGCTCTTGGTAGTGTTCATGGTCCTTATAAGGGGGAACCTGTTCTTGGATTTGTTGAAATGGATGCCATTAAATTAGCAACCAATGTTCCACTGGTCCTTCATGGAGGAACCGGTATTCCAGATGAAATGATAAAAAAAGCTATTCGTTGTGGAACAGCTAAAATTAATGTAAATACCGAATGTCAATTAGCCTTTCATCGAGAAATCAAGAAAGTATTGGCAGCCAATCCGGATGTATATGATCCAAGAAAATTTATTGGTCCTGCTGCTAAAGCAATTGCGGTCGCTGTTACTGAAAAAATTAGAATATTTGGTTCTGCTGGAAAGATGAACTAAGATTTAAAAAAACTAGAGAAATCTAGTTTTTTTAAATGCATTGATTGTTGTGATTTTACTTGCTTATATAGTGACTTGAGTGTTATAATAATAATGGCTTAAGCGACTACATTAGGAGGTGCGATATGGATAAAATTCAATGTCCTTTTTGTCATCGTATGACTTCTAATGATGTTTGTCAATATTGTTATCATCGAGTGTCTAGTGGGAATTCTTTGAGTTATTATCGGCGAATGATTGCTTGTGGAGTCCGAATTGATGACAAAGAAATGATTCAAGAATATGCACGGTTATATTTGTACCAACAACCAAAAGATGATGTGGTTAAATATTATTTGTTTTATGCACAAAAAGATCCTAATCGATACGATTTAGTTTTGGATTGTTCTAAAGATTCAATCCGTGAAGTGATTCTTCATATGATTCGACATACGGATATTAAAAAATTATTATGCTTACGACGGTTTATTGCAAAACAATCCATTGATCAAATGCCTTATTTACAAATAGTGGATTCGTTATTTGGGGATCAGTCTTATGATAGCGAAAAGCGGAAACAAGATGAAGACGTTTTTTCGACTTTATCTATTCCCATTGAATTTCCTGAAGAAATAGTTCGTCCGATGTACAAACGTAACGCGATTCTGGTTGGGATTATTGGGCTGGTATTGCTCATGGTCGCATATTTTGCGGGAGTTTCTTGCTTTGCTGATGAGGTTCGATATTTTTATACTGTTTTTATTTCTATTATTCCAGCTTATTTATTAGCACTTGCTTTATCGTTTGTTATCTTTAAAAAGAGTCAAATTTTATTTATACTTGTGAGTGGATTGCTGATTTTAATTTTGTTAACGTATGTCATGTTACTTCCAGAATCTGCTTCTTTTCTGACGCACTGTCTTCGTGTGTTAAAATCAGGATATGAATTCATTGTATACATTGAGGAGGGCTTCATTATATGAGAATCCTTGTTCGTGCTAAAAATGACTATTTAAATTACTTACATGAATTAGATATGGCTGCTCAAGAGATGGCGAAATCTCAAACTAATATTTCGCTTCAATTTGAAGGGCGGTATCAACAAGCTAAAAAAAAGGCGTCTGATCACCTTCACCAATGGGTATATGGAGTGGTTGGATGTATATTAGCATTCTTATTTTTATATCAAAATATAGGGAATGTATTTATTAATTTATTTTTTGGATTTATCGGATTATCGCTGGTTATGCTGGGATGGCGCTATTTAATATCGTATCAAGTATTTAAAGACGTGAAATCAGAATGGGATCAAAAATTCGCCATGAATGAAACCATTGCCGCAAGCGTTGCAAATGCTAAAAAAAAGGCTGCTTCTTGTGCGATAAATATGATTGTTTTTTCAGAAAATTATGAAGAGTTAATGGCCATTAGTACCATGGAAGAGCGTAAGACGGTTTATCGCGTACTCATGGCAGAATATTTGGATGCTTTTCAATTTTCTCATCACAATCAAGCGACTTATGAAGATTATTTGGCTTACTATTTAAAATGGGAAGCTTCGATTGAAGCATAGCATGATGCACAAAGCATCGTGCTTTTTATTTGAAATACGAAAAAAGAGCAGTTTTATAGACAATATACCCCACGGGGTATATAATAAGATCGAGGTGAAATAAATGGAAACTTGTAAAATAAAACATCGTAATCCAAGTGAGGTTAAACAAATTGAAAACAGAATTCGGCGAATTGAAGGACAACTCAACGGGATTCGTCAAATGATTGATCAACAGGTATATTGTGATGAGGTATTGATTCAAATATCAGCGGCTGAACACTCCATTAAAAGTTTAGGGCGCTTGATTTTAGCAAATCATTTAAGAAGTTGTGTTAAAGAGGAGTTATTAGCTGGAAATGAGTCTATTATTGATGAAGTCATGGCTTCCTTTAGGCGATTAGAATCATAATGGTAAAGCAATATCGTGTGAAAGGAATGTCGTGTGTCATATGCGCTCAAACCATTGAAAAAAAGACTATTTTATTTCCTGGAGTGGTGCACGTTAATTTACAATTCGCTAATGAAAAACTGACATTAGAGGTAGATTCTTCTTTTCAAGAAGAACCATTTATTGCCTATATTCACAAACTAGGATATGAAGTAAACGCAGCAAATCACCTGGTTACTCAATCGTTTAAAATAACCAAAATGAGTTGTGTCATGTGTGCACAAACTATTGAAAAGACATTAGCAAAGACATCAGGGATTAATTCAATTCAAGTCCATGTTGGAAGTGAGGAAGTCAATATTACGTATGAGGCTGATTTAATCGATTTAGGAGCAATTAAAAAAATTATT